>CAOLUI010000027.1 GCA_948479395.1 uncultured Bacilli bacterium
GATATTGTTATCACACTTAGCATTATTATTCTTTTTTTATTCATTTATTTTTAGCTCCTATCTTAGTTATCATTATATCACATTTTTTTATTTTAAAAAGAAATTTACTTAACTTGATAATATTCTAAAATAGAGTCTCCAATATTTTCAGCAATTTGTTTTAAATTTTCGACCATCCATTTAGCATCATTGTAATTGTCGTGATATGCGACTTCAATTAGAGTTCCACAAGGAATAAAGGAATCATTAGCTTCTCCTAAAGATTTACCACTATATTTTATTCCACGATTACTAAATTCATCTTTATAAGGATAAATGTTATATAAATTATTATATATTTTATTGGCAATTGATAAGGATTGGGATGTGGGATTATCAATATACATTTCAATACCATGGTTTTCTTTATCTTGACTAGCATTGGAGTGAATGGCTAAATGCAAATCACTTCGTACATAATTACTTTCACTAGTCCATGTATTAATATCTGTATTAGGGTTATTACGATATACTTTTACGCCATAAGATTCTAAATAAGGTTTTAAATAATCAGTTAGTTTATTCATCATGTTTTTTTCTGTAGTATATCCAACTTCTTTAACACCATAATTAGCATATTGATTGGAAGGACTTAAATAGACAACTAATGGTTTTTCGCCAACATGAAAATCATAAGTATTAACTTCACTATCAAACATATTTTTTCTAATTCCTTTAACTTTTATTGTAGCATCTTCATTAATTAGGACTGGTTCTTTATATAGATTACTATTAATATCTGGTTCGCTTCCATCTAAGGTAAAATAAATATTTGCATCTTTAGTATTACTTTTAAAAGTAATTTTACTTCCTTTTTTTAGATTTTTATAATTATAATCTACATAGATTGGTTTAACTGTTTCTTTGGCTCCAATATTTATAGTAATTTGATCACTTTTGGCAACTTCAATATGATCTTTGTAAATTGCCATTAATTCAATAATATAAGTAGAGTTTTCAGTAAAAAAGGAAGCTGGTAAAATAAGAGAATTATTATTAGGCTTATTTTCAAAGTAATAACTATCTTCTTTAATACCATTTTTATACAAATTAATTTTTAAAGTAGTGGCATTTACCCCACCATCATAAATAATTTTAACATCATCCCAAATCATATCTGATATATTAGGCATATTGGTAATAGTAATATTCCCCACCACTGGACTATTGGCATATATATTAAATTGATTAATTATTCTTTTATTATCTTTATTGATTTTTAAGGTAACTTTTCCAGATAATTCATTTAATAATTCTTTAGGAATAGTTGCTTGATTATCAATAATAGGAAATGATTTTAAAAGCAAATCTTCATAATAGACATCTAAAGTATATGAAGATTTATTGCTATCTCCTAAAAATTTTACAAGGAAATCTTGATCTTTAATACTAAAGTGTTCCATTCCTTTTTCAAAAGACAATTCTTGAAATTTAAAATTATATTCATTTTCAGATTCTATACTTTCATCATTTTTATTATAAGCGGTAACTTTAAAAATAGTTTCTTCTTCATAATCAAGGGTTAAATCATTAAGTAGGATAATGTTGGAATCACTATCTTGCTCATAAATAATTTCGTTTTGTTTATTTATTCCTGTTACTTTATAAGTGATCGCATTGTGAGATGGAGTGGCATATAAATATAGAAGACTATCTTGTTCTGTAATCTCTTTAATTTTAAAATTTCCTAAAGTAGGATTTTGATAATTTAGATAGCCGATAATAAAAAAAGAGAAAGAGATTATGATTCCTAATACTAAATTAACAATTATAAATTTACTTCTAGACTTCACTTTTACCACCTATTTTGTAGAAATATTATAACAAAAAAAAGGTACTTTGAAAAGTTACCTAAATAATAAAAATATTAAAAATGCCCAATAGACTAATAATATTATGCTACCATTTATACGATCACTTTTTGTTGATTTACCTTTAATACCAACCGCCATAATACTTAAGTAACCACCAAATAAACCACCAATATGAGCCATATTATCAATGCCACTTAAGGAAAAACCTAAAAATAAATTAAGTAGTATTATGGGAATTATTTGAGCTTTTAAGACACTTCCTAAATAAAGACGATAATGATAGCCAAAGTATAACATGCTACCAAGAAGACCAAAAATAGCGCCACTTGCTCCTACTGACATTGCGGGATTACAAACAGAGGACATTAAACTTCCACTTAAAGCACTAGCAAGATAGACAAATGTAAATTTAGTTCGGCCAATAAAATTTTCTAGTTGGGTGCCAATAATAAACAATGAATACATATTCATTATTAAATGGATAATACCAGCATGAAGAAATGTTCCCGTAATAAGACGCCATATCTCACCATTTTTAATAGCATCTGATGAGACAGCACCAAATTTATAAAGAGTTAAAGCATCTAAACTTCCTTTTCCTAAAATATAAGTTAAGAAAAATAATAAGATACATATGGCCATTAAAATGTAAGTGATGATTATTTTCTTTTTTTTGAAAGTTGCCTCATATATTCGATTATTTTTTTCAGTTTTAACATTAATATCTTCTGTTACATTCAATATTAAATCTAATCCTTCAGTATCTTTTATTAGTTTTTTTTGAATATTAGGAAAATATTGAGCAATTTTTTTTAAATCTTTTTCACTAGTTCCATTATCTAAGACTAAAGAAGTAATATTTTTTTCATTGTTAATTTTTACTTCGTTATTAATATCTAAAAATAAATTTAAAGTTTTCATGGATAAAGAAACAGTTTTTTTCTTGATTTGTTTCATAACATTTTTTACTTTAAATATATCAGTTTTAAATTGCTCATAATTATGAATATAATTAGAATTTATACGAACAATTTTATAATAAGCCTCACTATTTTCTAACCATATTTCATCTTTAACTCCGCGAACAACAATAGGAGTATAATTTTCTTCGGTTATAAAATAGTGCACTAAGCGCATAATTATTTCATCTTTTTTAGTAATTGTTATTGAATTCATACAAAATCTCCTTAGTAATATTATTTTATTATAGATCATAATTTTAGTAAAGAGGGTGCTTAAATGAATATATTTTTATTAATATTAATTCTTATAATAATAAATTTTTTAATTTTAATTCCTCTAAGCAAAATTGTTTACAACGATAAAATGAATAATGATTTGTTATTTATCTATTTAAGTAATATTATTCTAACCATTGCCTTCTTACTTTTTTTTATGATTCTTGATAATTATTTTTTTACTTTTTATATTGCATTTTTTCAAATGATTTTTGCCTATTTACTTATTTTTAATATCAAAAATATTTTAGGAAAATATAATTTTATTAGTTTGCCTTATTTTGTAGTATGGGTTTTTATTTTTGCTAAATTATTTATCATTTATCTCTTCTAAAGTTTCTAAAAATTTTTGAAAATAGTCTGGAAGAGGAGAAGAAAAGTGCATTGCTTCTTTCGTTATAGGATGAATAAAATCAATTTTTTTAGAATGAAGAAATTGCCCATGTTCTTTTAGTTTGTGCACTCCATATACTGGATCATTAAATACAGGATAGCCGATATAATTCATATGGACTCTAATTTGATGAGTTCGTCCTGTTTCTAAATTAAGTCTTACTAAAGTATAATCTTGATATCTTTTTATTACTTCTAAGTTAGTTATGGCATTTTTAGAATTTTTGGCCGTAACACACATTTTTTTTCGAGCATTTTTATCTCGACCAATAGGAGCGTCTATTTTGACTTTGTTGTGAGGAAGTATTCCTTTTAGTAGGGCTACATATTCTCTTTTAATGCTGTGGTCTTTAAAATTTTGGGCTAATATTTGATGAGCTTTATTGGTTTTAGCAACTAACATAATTCCTGAAGTATCTTTATCTAAGCGATGAACAATACCTGGCCTTTCATCATTTAAATCACTCAAATTTTTCGTATGATACATAAGTCCGCTCGCTAAAGTATGAGTTTTATTGCCACTTCCGGGATGAACTACTACTCCAGCTTTTTTATTTAAAACGATAATATCAGCGTCTTCAAATATTATATCCAATTCCATTTTTTCAGGAACTACATTACTTTCTTCTTTATATTCTTCTAAAATAGTAATTATATCATTTTCTTTGGTCTTATAACTTGTTTTAACTAAATTTTTATTTACAACAATAAAACCTTTATCTAGCATTTTATTAATTTGACTCCGAGAATAGTTTAATTTATCAGCTAAAAATTTATCAATTCTTTCTCCCCCTTCAATTACTTTTATCTCTTCCATTTTTATCTTCTCCTTTAGTTACAGCGATTATTAATAAAAAAATACCAATTACAATAAATGAATCTGCTAAATTAAAAACAGGATAATTATAATTTATTATTTTAAAAGCTAAAAAATCTCTGACATACCCTAAAAAAATACGATCAATAAGATTACCTAAAATTCCTCCAATAATAAATCCAAAAGCGATATTATTTCTTTTATTTGTTTGAAAATTATACATATAACGATAAATTATAATAAGAGCTATTATACTAGCAAGAATTAAAAAATCAACTTTACCAGAAAAAATACTCCATGCGGCACCATAATTTTCGACAAAATAAAGAGAAAAAAAGTTTTTAAGTAAAGTAAATTTTTCGCCCACATGAAAAAATATACTGATAAGTATTTTAGTTATTTGATCAAAAAATAAAGCAATTATGGCAATATAAAATATTTTTCTATTCATTTTTAGATCGCTTCTTTCTTATGTATTATAGCAAATAAGCTATATTTCAACAAGTATCACATCTTCGCCAATTTTTTTAATTTGTTTCATATAAATATTTCGTTCTTCTCGACTACCAAAAAAGCGGAAAAACTTTCGTTCTTCCACGACAAAATAATTAATAATTCCTTCATTTGTAATATCAATATCTACTATTCTTCCTAATCTTTTCCCGTTTGTAATTGCAACAACATCTTTAACTTGCAAATCCGAAACACGCATTAAAACCACCTTATTTAAATATATGAAAAAAAGAACAAAGTATACATTGTTCTAATTAAGACCTGTTGAGCCAAAACCTTTATCCTTTCTTTCAGTATCATCATCTAACTCGGCTACTTCTTTATATTGAGCTTTCAAATAAGGGGTAATTATAAATTGGGCAATGCGTTCATTAGCTGAAATTTTTTGTTCTATTGGGCCATGATTATGTAAGGCAACCATTACTTCTCCGCGATAATCAGAATCGACTACTCCTACTTTATTGGCGGGCGCTAAATCTCTTTTGGAAGCAAGACCACTTCGAGCATATATTAGTCCAGCATAACCTTCAGGTATTTCAAAAGATAGACCAGTGGGAACTAATTTGGTTTCATTAGGTCCAAATACCATGTCCTCTTCTATACAAGCATAAAGATCAGCCCCAGCAGCACAATTAGTGCCATATCTAGGGATTTTGGCATTTTCTTTTAATCTTTTTATTTTAACTTCACATTCTAACACTTTACTAACTCCTTTGGTATTAAATTATAATTTTCTTCATCATATTTTATTTCAATAACTTTATTTTCTTTTAAACTTTGTTTGACAGCAATAATTCTTTGGTTGCTACTGCCGCGAAAATGAAGCATGGGATTTGCTAATTTTTCAATGAATCTTCCATCTACTAAAACATCAATATATTCTAAATCTTTTTCTCTAAATAAGTCTTTATCAAAAAGAAAACCTGTCCAAACCCAAATGTTTTTTTGAGGGAATCTAGCTTTAAAGGCTTTAGCTAGTTTTAATGTTCCTTCGATATTTTTTGGGTGCATTGGCTCTCCTCCTAGTATAGATAAACCATCAATAAAATCTTTAGCACAAAGATCTAAAACTTTATTAATTGTTTCTTCCGTAAATTCTTTACCGCCTTTAAAATCATGGGTTTCTGGATTAAAACACTCTGGACAATTAAACGTACATCCTTGCATAAATATCGAAACTCTTACGCCAGGTCCATTGGAAATATCCATTTTTCTTATTTTATTATAATGCATAATTATTACTCCTCATCTTTATTGTCTAAATGAATTACTCGTTCTTTAATTTCTTGCGTTCTTCCTTTATTCCAAAAATTAGAACCAATATAACCACATGTACGACGAGCAACATTTAATTTATTGTGATCACGATTATTACATTTTGGACAATACCATTCTAAATTTTCGTCAATTAAAATTTCTCCAGTATAACCACATTCCGCACAATAATCTAATTTAGTATTTAACTCTGCATACATAATATTATTATAAATAAAATTAATTACTTCTAAGATAGCATCTAAATTATTAGAAAGGTTAGGAGTTTCAATATAGCTAATAGCTCCTCCTGGACTTAAATTTTGAAATTCACTTTCTAATTTTAATTTGGTAAAGGCATCTATTTCTTCGAATACAGGAACATGATAAGAATTGGTAATATAATCGCGATCAGTTATTCCTTTAATTATTCCAAAACGATCACGTAAACATTTAGCAAATTTATAAGTTGTTGATTCTATTGGGGTTCCATAAACACTATAAGCAATATCTTCAGCATCTTTCCAAATTTTACATTTATCATTTAGTTTTTGCATAACTTTTAGACCAAATTCTTTACCAATACCATTGTCAGTATGGGAGTGATCAGTCATATATTTAACACATTCATATAAACCAGCATAACCAAGAGAAATTGTGGAATAACCATGATGTAATAACTCATGAATTGATTCCCCTTTTTTAAGTCTTGCTAAGGCCCCATGTTGCCATAAAATAGGAGCAACATCACTAGTTGCTTTACTAAGACGTTTATGTCTAATTTGTAAAGCTCGGTGACATAATTCTAATCTTTCCTCTAATATATGCCAAAATAGATCCATATCTTTGTCACTAGATAAAGCAACATCTACTAAATTAATAGTTACTACTCCTTGATTAAAACGCCCATAATATTTGGCTTTGTCTTGTTGCCAATTTTTAGCATTAGCAATATTACCTAAACTCATACAATGATCAGGAGTTAAAAAGGAACGACAGCCCATACAAGGATAACAATCACCTTCTCCATTTTCATTTATTTTTAATTCTTTCATTATTTTTTCCGAAATATAATCGGGAACCATTCTTTTAGCAGTACATTCAGCGGCAAGTTTGGTTAAATAGTAATATTTTCCTTTTTTGTCAATATTATCTTTTTCTAAAACATATAAAAGTTTAGGAAAAGCCGGTGTTACATAAACACCACTTTCATTTTTCATTCCTTCAATTCGCTGTTTTAAGACCTCTTCAATAATCATGGCTAATTCGTCTTTGTATTCTTTAGTCTCTCCTAAATACATACAAACACTTAAAAAAGGTGCCTGACCATTAGTTGTAGTCATGGAATTAATTTGATATTGGAATGTTTGAACCCCATCAATTACTTCCTTTTTTAAATCTTCTTTGGCATATTTTTCGCAATCTTCTTTAGACAATTTACGTTTTTTATATTTCTTTAGATAAATATTATAACTATCTCTAACAAAAGGAGCTAAATGAGTTAAAGAAATGGTAACTCCGCCATATTGACTGGAATTTACGGCAGTAATTAACTGGGTTGCAATTGTCATTGCCGTTAAGAAACGGTGTGGTTTTTCAATCATAACTCCATTTATATTGGTGCCATTTTGTAACATATCCTCTAAATTCATTAAACAACAATTATGTATGGCATTTTGAGCAAAATAATCAGCATCATGAAAATGAATGACTCCTTCATCATGAGCTCGAACAATTTCTTCGGGAAGCAAAAAACGTCTTGTAATATCTGTACTAGTTATTCCCGCTAAATAATCTCTTTGGGTGGTAACAATTTTCGCATTTTTATTAGAATTTTCTGTATTCCAATACTCACTTTCACCATCAATAAGTTCCTTTATAGCTAAATCGGTTGTATTACTTTTTCTAACCAGTTCTCTTGTATAACGATACGTAATATATTTTTTAGCTAAAGCATATTTTCCGATACTCATTAATTTCATTTCAATTATATCTTGAATATCTTCAACTAAAATTCTTTTTTTGCCCAAATTTTCAATATAGCGGATTATATTTTTGATTTGGGTTGAACTCGCAGTATCTTCATCATCGACTTCCTTGTTAGCTTTTACAATGGCTTTTTCGATTTTTTCAGGACAATAGTCTACCATGTGGCCATCTCTTTTAATAACTTTCATATTTTTTTACACTACCTCTCACTTCTATTTTCTATCAAAATATTAACACTATTTTTTTAATTCATATGTTGCAATTGCAACAAAATAACATTTTTGCTAAAATTATCTTAAGAGGTGTCAATATGATAAATTTATTTCATAATATTAGTCCAAAAAATCAAGAAAAGTTACTTTACACTTTAGAAGCTCATACTTTTACATTTCCAAAGAATCAGCGAATTTTATCTACTATTAATGATGAAAATATCATTGGTTTTATTATTAGAGGATATATTCAAATTATTAGAACGGATTTTAATGGCAATATTACTCTTATTGAAGAATTAGAAGAAGAAGCTGTTTTTGGAACAATGTTTTCTTCTCTAAATAATTCTGAATATGATCTTTTAACCAAAGAAGAAACTAAATTAGTAATCATTGATTATAATCGTATTATTGAGGAAGAAAATAAACATATAAGCTATTATCAACAATTTATAAAAAATTTATTAGAAATTGTATCTAATAAAATAAGGGAAAAAAATGAACGAATTGAAATTTTAACGAAAAAAAGTATTCGAGATAAACTATTAGAATACTTTAAAATAACAGCTGAAAAAAATGGCTCTAAAATTATATATTTAACTTCTAATTATCAAGGACTTGCTAATTATTTAGCCATTGATCGATGTGCAATGTCCAGAGAAATCAAAAATTTACGGGAAGAAGGATTTATAAAAACCGAGAAAAAAAAAATTATCCTACTTTATTAAACGTTTAACGTTATTAATAGCGTTTTTTTCAATTCTTGATACTTGTGCTTGACTAATTCCTAAAGATTCAGCGATTTCCATTTGAGTCTTACCAATAATAAATCTTTCTAGCAAAATATTTCTTTCCCTTTCTTTTATTTTATTAATAGCTCTTCTAAGTGATATTAACATATCTTTATCTTGATTTGATTCCTTTTTATCCGCAATCTGATCTAGTAAATAAATAGTATCACCACCATCATTATAAATGGGTTCAAAAATGCTCATCGGTTCTTTTAAACTATCTAGTGCAAAAGGAATTTGATATTCTTCTATTGCTAAAGATTTTGCGATATCTTTATTAGATGGTTCAATTCCATGTTCTTTTAAATATTCTTCTTTATATTTTAAAATTCCATAAGCCATATCCTTAATACTTCTACTGACTCTTAGAGAATTATTATCTCTAATGAAACGTTTTATTTCCCCAATTATTAAGGGACAAGCATATGTTGATAATTTTAAATTGTAAGATAAATCAAAATTATCTATTGCTTTTATAAGTCCAATAACTCCTACTTGAAATAAATCATCCATATTATATTTGTCCTTATTAAATCTTTTTAAAATACTTAATACTAATTTTAAATTACCATTAATAAGTTCTTCTTTAGCGCTTAAATCTCCATCTTTTAAACGTTTAAACAATTCTATCATTTCACTTGATTTCAAAACTTTAATATTACTAGTATTTAAATTAGTTATATCTACTTTATATTTACTCATAAAAAAGCTCCTTTCATACTTGTTGTGGTATAAAAAGAGCTTTTTTATTCAAAATATTTTTTAAGTTTTTAAAAAACTTTTTAAATTTTTAATAACTTTTTTTTCGATACGTGAGATATATGATTGACTAATACCTAATATTTCAGCGACTTCTTTTTGCGTAAATTCTTCGGTATTATTAAGACCATATCTTAAAATCATGATTTGTTTATCCCGCGGATTTAGTTTATTGATTTCATCAGCCAGCATTTTTTTATCTAGAGAATTTTCAAATTCTTTAATTACAATGTCTTCTTCTGTTCCTAAGATGTCTTCTAGATGAAGTTCATTTCCTTCGGAATCATAATTTAGAGCATCTTCAAAAGATATTTCCGTTTTTCGTTTTTTATTTTTTCTTAAAAACATTAAAATTTCATTGGCAATACAACGAGAGGCATAAGTAGCTAGCTTGATATTTTTATCTATCTTATAAGTATTTATTCCTTTTATTAAGCCGATTGAACCTATACTAACCAAATCTTCGATATCATAACCTGAACTTTCATACTTTTTAGCTAAAAAAACTACTAAACGCAGATTATGTTCAATTAATTTATCTCGCGCTTTATCGTCCCCATTTTGAAATTTTATAAGTAATTGTAATTCTTCTTCTTTAGTAAGTGGGGGTGGTAATTTATCTGTGCTTCCTACAAAGAAACAATGAGAATATTTAGTTTTTAACCATAATAATATTTTTTTTATCATCTATAATTCCTCCATTAATTTATTATTCAAAATACATTTTATACCTTCAAAGTTAAATTTTTTGTCACTTATACCAATTAAATAATTATTAAATCGTTTACTCTCAATTTCAATATACTGCGGCCGTAAACATTTTAGTAAATTGTGATTATTTAAACTTTGAAAAGGAATATAATAAAAATTATTATTTTTTTCATCTAAAATCCCCTTTTCAAGAAGAATAATAGGTTTATTAGTTATTGGATCAAATAAGCTATTTCCCGTATCTAAATAGCCAGTTAATTGATATTCTTGCCGATTTTTTAAAACAATTTTAACATTATATGACAAATTATAATTAGATTTCATTTTCTTGTTTTGTTTAATATATATAAATAAAATAATAGGAGATATAAGTAATAGAAATATCGCATTGACATTTAATTTATGTTTAACAAATAACATTCCTATTGAAGTGTAATTAAATTCAATATTTAAATAGTATAAAAATCCTCCTAAAATAATACTAATCATATAAAAATAGATAAAATTAGAACTGGTATATTTTAAATTTTCATATTTAAAAGTAGTTATGACCATTATTAGAGCCAAAAAAATTTTAAAAATAAATAAAGTAAATGAAGAAAGGCGAAAAAATAATAAGAATATGGAAAAACTACCCAAAAAAGCTCCTATAAAAACTCTCTTTAAAGATACATTCCTTTTTAAAACAATTGAAGTAGTTAAAAGAAGTAAAAAATCTAAATAATAATTAAAAAAATAAATTAAATCTAAATATATTTTCATCATCTTCACCAAAATTATTATAAAAAAAAACAACATTATAAAATGTCATTTCAAGTCTAATTAATTAAAAATCGTTGTGACTTCTTAAAAATGGAGGAATATCGTATTCATTGTCTAGTAAATCTTCTGTTGGATGACGCTTAGTAACTTTCTCTGAATCATTACTATATTTATCATTATTAGAGCTATTATCTTTACCATCAAAACCAGTTGCTATAACAGTTACAATAACTTCATCAGAAAGATTAGAATTTGGAATAGCACCAAAAATTATATTAATATCGCTATTAGCGGCTTCGCGTACAGTTTCAACAGCATCTTCAATTTCAAATAAAGTTAGAGATTCTCCACCTGTAATATTAATAATAGCATCAGTCGCTCCTTCAATGGTTGTTTCCAAAAGGGCACTTGAGACTGCTTGTTCAGCAGCATCTACTGCTCTACTTTCACCTACTCCCATCCCAATACCAATTAAAGCTGTACCGCTTTTTTCCATAACTGTTTTTACATCCGCAAAATCTAGATTTATTATACCAGTTACGGCAATTAAATCAGAGATTGATTGAACTCCACGATGAAGAACATTATCAACTTCTTTAAACGCATCTTGAAAACTAGTAGTTTTATCAATTATATCTCTTAAACGATCATTAGGAATAATAATTAAAGTATCAACGTGTTTTTTTAACTCTTCTAGTCCTACAAGAGCATGTTCCATTCTTCTTTTTCCTTCAAAACGAAAAGGTTTAGTAACAATACCAACAGTTAAAGCTCCTAATTCTTGAGCTATCTCAGCAATAATAGGAGCAGCACCAGTTCCAGTTCCACCACCAAGACCACATGCAATAAATACCATATCTGATCCTTTAATAGCTTCTTCAATTTCTGATTTACTTTCTAGTGCAGCTTCTCTACCAATTTCAGGATTAGACCCAGCACCACGTCCACCAGTTATATTTTCTCCAATTTGAATTTTGTGTTGAGCTTTTGAAGCATTTAAAACTTGTAAATCAGTATTTACAACGTAAAATTCAACACCTTGAACGCCTTCTTCAATCATACGGTTAACGGCATTACATCCACCGCCACCAACACCAAAAACCTTAATTTTTGCAATTGGATCTATTTTTAATCCGTTCATAACACACTCTCCTTAATTATCAAAAAAATACCCGAATAGTTTCCCTAAAACTGAGTTATCAGATATGTTAATTTTCTTTTGTTTACCACTTAACTCTTCTTGTTCATCAATAGTAAAAATTGAGAATTCTTTACCATGTAATTTCATTTTACTATCATAATTTTTTATTAAGCCTAAACATGCCGAATACTTATTACTTCTTACTCCTATTTCATGAATTTTAGCTTGTGTTGCATTTTTACCAAATACACTTTCCAATGTTAATTCAAAATCAGGCATCTCGCTTATGCCACCCGTTACTATTATATAATGAATTTCTTTTTTTGTTAAGAGATTAATTTGTTTTTTTGCCATATTTAATATTTCTTCTAATCGACTCATTATAATTTCACTAAGTTCATATTGATTAATGGCAATTTCTTCTCCTAACTTATTAGTAACCAATTTAGTCGCACTAGCTGAAGCCATTCTTTTATGAGCTAATCCTAAATCTTTTTTTAATTTAATAGCATCATGCTTGGTTACCTTATATATAAATGATATATCATTATCGACATTTTGTCCACCAATTTCAAGCTCTTTTGTATTAGTAAGAATGCCTTTATTAAAAATTGAGACTGTTGTTGTTCCTTCACCGATATTAATTATAGCTCCTATTAATTTATCTAAATTTTCATTTTTTAGTGAATAATAATCCCCAACTGAAGTTAAGAAAATATCAATTACATCAACATTTATTTTTTTAAGACAGCTTATGATAGCATAGATATTTTTTTTGGGAATTAAAGTGACTATTGATTTAACTGAAATTTTTTGAGCTGGAGTGTTTAAAGGAGTTTTAATTATTTCTCCATCATTTAAACGATAAGCAGTAGGAACAATATCTACAATTTCTAAGCCACTAGGAATTTTATTATAAACAGAAGTTTGCATCGCTCTTACAATATCAATACCTTTAACTATTTTTTCTTCGTTAGTAATAGGAGTTGATCCCTCACTCATCATAAATTCCGTTTCATAACTAGGAACAGTTACAATTACTTTGCGAATTTTTAAACCAATTATATCTTCGCATTTTTTAAAAGTTTCTTTCAAAATAGGAGTAAGAAGTTCTTTATTTATAATCAACCCATTTTTAACGCCTTGAGATTCGGTTTCAGCAACAGCTAAAATATTCGTTTTTTTACGAAATACTTCGGCGACAATAAGTTTAACAGAACTAGTTCCAATATCTAAACTGGCCATTATTTTTCTCATATTACTCTCCTATTTTTTCTATTAATAATTATATAAAAAACCGACATAAAACTCAAGAAAAAAACAAATTTTTTAAAAAAATAACTTTAACGTTTCTAATTTAATTATTAAAAAAATTCAGATTTAACTGAATGTTTATTTATTTTTGTAAAACAAATGGCTTGGCACTTGAGCCGTCACTACCGCTTTCAATTCCTATCTCGGATTCTAAATATACGACTGGAAAAGTGTACATACTAAAACTTGATGGAGTTTCTGAAGCATAACCAGGATAATTTGCCTCGCCTGTCAAATAGATTTCAAAAACATAAGAATCATTAAAGTACGGAGTTAATGTCCATAAATTCTGATCTTTTTTAAATAACCAATCATTGTTTTTACAATCACTTACTCTATTTCCACCCCAATCATATAAAATTTTATTTAAACATGTTACTCGATTTGTTGTAGAACCTCCACTTGTTGCATACCCATAATCACTTGGATAAATTAAGCCTACTTTCCCTATCCATTTGGTTGGTCTTCCTTCATATACTGTACTTCCTCTTTCTAATGAATAGAATTCTCTAGCTAATTTAGATTTAGAATCACTTGCTCCTAAATTCCAAACTGATGCACTTATCATGTTCTTGGCTTCTTCGGTTAATCCTGTAGAACTAAAATCACATGTTTTTATTGTTCCATTATATCCACTTAAGCAATCTCCACTCGTTCGGTTATAATAGGCACCTTCATTTAACATTTTTTGTAATGAACTTGTCTCCCAATTATTTATAGAATCTGAAGCCCAAACATGCCTATCTATACTCTTACTTCTTACTAGTTTGACTTTATCTTCTTTTGTTCCATCTGCATTCTCGATATCTTTCATTACTCCTATTATCCGCCATAATTCATCATTGAACTGGACATAATTGTTAGGATTTTTTCCAATATATCTTAGATTACCATAATCATCTTCCACT
>CAOLUI010000028.1:0-9901 GCA_948479395.1 uncultured Bacilli bacterium
TTAAGATATATAGGAGCAAATCCTAACAATTATGTTCAATTTAATAATGAGTTATGGCGAATAATAGGAGTAATGAAAGATATTGAAAATCCCGATGGAAGTAAGGAAGATAAAATTAAGTTAATAAGAAGTGAGAGTATCGGAGATTATAATTGGGATAATAAGCCAAGTGGTGTAGGTTCATCAACAAGCTCTTATGGAAGTAATGATTGGAGTGATAGTATATTACAAAAAATGTTAAATGAAGGAGCATACTATAATAGAACAAGTGGGGATTGCCCGTATGGACAAAATGGAGCAACAACTCCATGTGACTTTAGTAGTATAGGATTAACCGAAGAATCCAAAGGAATGATAAGTGATAGTGTATGGAACTTAGGAGGAAGTAGTACATATAATGATGTAACAACTAAAGCATTTTATGAAAGAGAAAGAGGAAGTACAGTGCCTAGTGGTCATGCAACAACATGGACAGGGCATGTTGGATTAATGTATCCATCAGATTATGGATATGCAACAAGTGGTGGAAATATAACAAATAGAAATACATGTTTAAGTAGGGTTTTATATAATTGGGATGGAGGTAATTATAGATATTGCCCAGAAAATGATTGGGTGTATAACAATAGTTCTCAATGGACAATTACTCCATATTTATCTTCGCCTAATAATTTTATTTTTTATGTTGCTTCAAACGCCAAAAATGTTACGCCTTTTCTTGCTTTTAATATACCTAATGCGCTTGCGACACGTCCATCGTTATACTTAAAATCGAATATAGAAATAGAGATTGGAGGAGTAGGTTCAAGTGCTTCACCATTTGTTTTAAAGAAATAGTTTATTAAGTCATCAAAATATTTGATGATTTTTTATATTGTTTAATGTTATAATAATTTTAATTAAGAGGTTTTTTATGAAAAAATTTAGAAATATTTTTTGTACTTGTCTAGTTCTTTGGTCTTTAGGATTTGGTTTTTATAAGGAAAATTTTGGGCGTGCAGAAGAGAATATTTCTTCTTATATATTAGAAGAAGTTCCTGATTATAATGGGTTATCATATGTTTATTTAAATAATAATGAACCTAATTTTACGAGTGATGATATAACTACGGATAGTTTTGAGCATTATAGCGAACTTGATAAGTTAGGAAGATGTGGTGTTGCATTTGCAAATGTTAGTGTTAATACGATGCCAACAAAAGAGCGAGAGAGTATTGGAAGTATAAAACCAAGTGGTTGGCATACTGTAAAGTATGATAGTGTTGATGGTAAGTATTTGTATAATCGCTGTCATCTAATTGGATATCAATTGACAGGAGAAAATGCTAATGAAAAAAATTTAATTACTTGTACAAGATATATGAATACAATAGGAATGTTAGAGTTTGAAAATAAAGTGGCTGATTATGTTAAAGAAACAAAAAATCATGTTTTGTATAGAGTAACACCAATTTATCAAGAAAATAATTTAGTGGCTAGTGGGGTAGAGATGGAAGCTTTATCGGTTGAAGATGAAGGATTAGGTTTAAAGTTTCATGTATATATATATAATGAGCAAGATGGAATAGAAATTAATTATCAGAATGGTGAAAGTAAGTTAGTGGAATAAAGGAAGAGATTATTTATGACTTTAAATAAAAAACAAATTAAAATAGGCATTTTAATAGTAGGTATTTTGAGTTTATTCGTTTTAGTATGGGGTATTACGAAAATAATTCAAAAGATTAGAGTTAAAAATGCCAAGATAGAGATCACTTTACATGATGATATGACAATTAATTTTTTAGAGGAAAAAAGAATTTCAGATTATATTGTGAGTATTAATGGGAAAATAGTTGATGATAAATTTATTGATACAACTTCAATTGGAGAAAAAGTAATAGCTTTTGAATTTGTGAATGATGATGGTATAAGAGTTCCTTATGAGTATAAATTGAGTGTTGTAGATAAAGTTGAACCAGTAATATGGCTAGGCAATAGTTATACGGTTTATAAAGGAAATGATATAGATACCTCCAAAATTTTATGTGGAGATAATGAAGATGCTAGTCCTCATTGCTATATTGAAGGGGAGTATGATTATAATGTCCCAGGAGAGTATCCTTTAGTTTTTAAGGCTAGTGATAAAAGTGGAAATGTTGCTCAAAGGAATTTTACTTTACATGTTGTAGAACCTAAAAAAAATGAAAGTGCGCCTGTTAAAGATGTGTTACCATCTTACACATTATTTAGTGATATTTATGTGAAATATAAGAATGATAAAACTAAAATAGGGATTGATGTTTCTGGTTGGCAAGGAGATATAGATTTTGAAGCGATTAAACAAGCAGGTGTAGAATTTATGTTTATTAAAGTAGGAGGGACTAAAGGAACAGGTAAAGAATTTTATGTTGATTCAAAATTTGAGCAAAATATTAAAAAAGCTAATGAAATTGGAATAGATGTAGGAATTTATTTTTATTCTTATGCTAATTCTAATAAACAAGCCCAAGAAGAAGCAAAATGGGTCATTAAACAAATTAAAGATTATAAAGTAAAATTACCAGTAGTGTTTGATTGGGAAAATTGGTCTAGCTTTAATGATTATAATTTAAGTTTTTTTGGTTTAACTGATATGGCAAATTCTTTTTTAGAAGTTTTAAATAAATCAGGATATGAAGGAATGATTTATAGTAGTAAAAGCTATTTAGAAAAACTTTGGTTACCGACTAAATATGATATTTGGTTAGCTCATTACACAGTTAATATGGAGAAAACTAGTTATCAAGGAAAATATAAATATTGGCAGCTTTGTGATGATGGTAAAATTGATGGTATAAATGCTAATGTTGATATAGACATTATGTATTTAGATTAAAATTGATATTTTGGTATTTTTTTAATATAATAGCTTTTCAGAAAAGAGAGATATTATGAAATGTTTAACATACAGGATAAGCACAAGAGATATTTTTATAAAAATTAATCAAAGATTAATTGAAAAAGGTTATTACGAAAAAAATATAGAGGAGAAAAAGTTATTGGTAACTGAAGAATTGAAAATATATTTACAAAGGAAAATATTAGATTATAAACCTCAAATAAGAGTTGAGGATCTAGAAAATTTAGATTTAAATGATTTATTAATTATAGTCTATAGTGATAGTGGAGATAATAAAGAAGTAATTTATCAGCTTATTCACTATTTATTAGGTATTATGAGTGATATGCAAGGGTTTTACATAGCTTGGTTTTCGCCGTTTAAAAATAATATAAATATTCCAATTATAAAAGAAGAAAATGGTTTAATAGAAGAATTAGTTACACCCCTTGATATTAATTCCGTAACTATATTTAATTTTGTGTATGAATTTTTTAAAGCACATAATTTTGAAGATCAATTAGCAAGAAAAAGAATAATACCAAAATTACCAAAAAATGGTGATTAATTATTCTTTTTTTAAGCTTTAAATTATGATTTTAAAACCACACTATTTATAGGTGAAGTTTTATGAAAAAAGTTTTTTTAGCTTTTATTGTAATAATATGTTTATCGATAAATAGCTATAACGCTTATAGTAAGAGTAATTGTTTAAAAGAAATAATACCTAGTGGTTTAAATTCAAAAAATATTTTGAGTTATTTGGAAGAAAATAATTTAGTAGGCTTAGTTAGTAAAATATGTTCAAAAGATATATGTTATACTTTAAATACTTCTGATTTAAAGGGTGACATAAATATATTTGTTAATAAAAATATTAATTATTTAAAAGAAAAAAATAATGAAGCAGCAATTGAAGCTGAATTAAAAGGATTTGGTATTGAAAAGTTAATCATTTATGTGTGTTAAATTTATCACCTTGATAAATATTTCTTTTTATCATTTCTTTATCTATATCATTTAAAACACAAAATTTTTTTGTTAACCATGTGGGTGCTATTAAATCATTTAAAATAGGATCTCCAGTAATACGATGGATAACTATTTTGGGATTTAAATATTCTAATTGGGTACAAACTATATCAATATATTCTTCTTTAGTTAAAAGATGAAATTTTTCTTTTAAATACATATTAGCTAGAGGAGTATTTTTTAAAATATGAAGCATGTGTATTTTAATTCCATCAATATCTAAATTATTTAAAAGTTTAACGGTATTTATCATATCTTCTTTGGTTTCATAAGGTAGGCCATTAATAATATGAACAACTACTTTTAAGTGACGTTTTTTCAAATTTTTAACATATTCTATAAAGTTTTTTAGATCATGACCACGATTAATTATTTTTAATGTTTCATCTTTACTTGATTGTAAACCTAATTCTATAGTCAAATAAGTTTTTTGATTTAATTCTTCTAAGTAATTTAAACATCTAGGTGAAATAGCATCGCTTCTTGTTGCAATAGATAATCCAATAACATTAGGTAAATGAAGAATGGTTTCATATTTTTCTTTTAAAATGGGTAAGGGAGCAAAGGTATTAGTATTGGCTTGAAAATAACCGATATATAAACTATTAGGCCATTTTTTTTCTAAAACTTTAACGTTATCGTAGAATTGATGAACAAGATCGGGATTTTTAGTTATATCATAATTATTGCTTCCATGAAGACAAAAGATACATCCTTGATTATTTTTGATATTAGGACAAGAAAAATTAGCATTTAGACTTACTTTAAAAACTTTTTGCTTAAAAGTAGTACGGTAATGGTAATTAAGAGTATGATATCTTTTATTATCAAAACTATAAGGGAACATGTTGATCACCTAAGCAATATTATAACAAATTCATTAGTTGTTTTGTAAGGATGTTTATGCTAAAATAGATATAATAAAGAGGGTGCTAGTATGGATGAACATTTTAAAGTAGATTATACTCATTCGAAAGCTAAGGATAATGCGATATTTAAAGGAGATAAGTATCGAATTACACTTTTAACAGAGCGTTTGGTTCGTCTTGAATATAGTGAAGATGGTGTTTTTTATGATGGTTTAACAGAAAGAGTAATTAATCGCGATTTTTCCGTTCCACAATTTACCATTAGAGAAGATAGTAAATTTTTAGAATTATCTACTTCTTATTTTAAGTTATCTTATGTAAAAAATAAACCTTTTGCTTCAAGTATTGTAGCTCCTGATGCTAATTTAAAGGTTAATTTATTGAATACAGATAAATTATGGTATTTTAATCATCCTGAAGCGAGAAATTTTAAAGGCACAGGAATAAGTTTGGATGATCTTAGTAAACCAGAATTAAAAAAGGGACTTTATTCAACAGATGGATTTGTTACTATTGATGATTCAGATTCTCTTTTACTTAATGAGGAAGGAGAATTAGTAGTTCCGTCAAATAAAAGAATAGATGTTTATTTATTTATGTATCGAAGAGATTTTGGTCTTTGTTTAAAGGATTATTTTACGCTTACGGGATTTCCTTCTTTAATTCCGCGTTACGCTTTAGGAATATGGTGGAATAAAAATGAAATTTATAGTTTTGAAGATACGAAAAAGTTATTGATGCAGTTTAGTCGAAATAAAATTCCTTTATCGGTTTTATTATTAGGTAATAATTGGCATGAGAAAACAGATTTACGAAAAACGGGTTTTACGTTTAATAAGCAGTTATTTCCTAGCCCACAAGATTTTGTGAAGTTTATGCATGAGCGAGGTGTAAGAGTAGGACTTTTGTTGGATCCTAGTGAAGGAATAAGTAAAAAGGAAGAAAATTATTTAACTGTAAAGAATAATTTAGGTTTAGATAAAGATGGAACTATTCCTTTTGATGTATTTGATAAGAGAATAGTAAGAGAATATTTTAACAGCATAATTAAGCCTTTAAATGATTTAGGAATTGATTTTTATTGGCTTGATTATTTTAATAAAGATGATTTAAATACATTAAAAGCTTTGAATTATTACCATTTTAATGATTATAAAAGTAATCCTAAAATGCGCGGGATGATTCTTTCACGTAATGGTTTAGTAGCATCTCATCGTTTACCGATTCATTATTCAGGAAAAACTACGGTAAGTTGGGATACTTTGAAAATGCTTCCTTCATTTAATGCAACAGCCAGTAATATTGGACTTTCTTGGTGGAGTCATGATGTTGGAGGATATAAAGATGGAATTGAAGATGCCGAATTGTATATTAGGTATGTTGAATTTGCAACGTTTAGTCCGATTTTTAGATTTAGTGCTAAACATGGACATTTTTATAAGAGAGAACCTTGGCGATGGGATATTAAAACCCTTAATATTGTTAGAGATTATTGTTTATTAAGGCATCGTTTAATACCGTATTTATATGCTGAGGCTTATAAATATCATCAAACTGGTTTACCTCTTGTTCAACCTATATATTATCAAAATCCAGAAATTTATGATGAACCAAAGTATCAAAATGAGTATTATTTTGGGAAGGAACTTTTTGTTGCTCCTATAACTGTTAAAAAAGATTTGGTTATGAATCGAGCAGTTGAAAAAATATTTTTACCTAAGGGAATGTGGTACGATTTTAAAACTGGTAAAAAATTTCCAGGAGATAAACGATATGTAACTTTCTTTAAGGATGAAGATTATCCGGTTTTTGCTAAAGCTGGTTCAATTGTGCCTTTAGCAGATTTAGAAGAAAATATTAATGTTACTAATTCACCTAAATCTTTAGAAATTCATGTTTTTCCGGGGAAAAGTAATACTTTTAAATTATATGAAGATGACGGATATTCTTCGCTTTTTGAAAAAGGATATTATATTTTAACGAGTATAGATTATAATTATTTACAAAATAATTATACGTTAATTATAAGACCATTAGAAGGTAAAACTGGAATTATTCCAGCAACAAGAGATTATAAAATTCGTTTTAGAAATACAAGAGAAGCTGATGAAGTAGTAGCTTATATTAATAAAAATATCGCTATTACGGAAAATTATGTAGATGAAAATGATTTTATAGTAGAAATAAAAGATGTTCCTACAACCAGTCAACTAACAATAAATTGTAAAGGAAAAGATATAGAAATTGATGCAGTACGTATTATAAATGAGGAAATTGATTCTATAATTAGTGATCTTAGAATTGAAACTAGATTAAAAGAAAGAATTGCTCATATTTTCTTTAGTGATTTAGATATTAAGAAGAAAAGAATTCGAATAAAAAAATTAAAAAATGAAGGATTAGATAGTCTATTTATTCGTATGTTTTTAAAATTATTGGAATATATGAAAGAAATTTAATCTTTTTTTATATGTGAAATGATGTGAGTTTAGTATGAAAGAAACTTGGGAAAATTTAAAGTTTGCCTGGCTCTATATTAAAGATTTTAAAGGGATGCTTGTAAAATATATTTTATGTAATATTTTAATGATTGTAATAAGCATTATAGTGCCAATTTGGAGTGCTAGAATTATTGTGGCTCTTACTTCTAATAATTTTTATCAACTTATATTTATTAGTATTGCAATATTTATAATTGAAAATGTACGAAACATAGTCAATTTTTATTCAAGGCATTATTCTCAAGTTATTTATAGAGAAGCTTTTACAAAAATTCAAATTACTTTAGGTGAAGAAATATTAAAGTTAGAAAATAAAGCGATTGATAATAATAGTTCAGGAGTATTTATTCAAAGATTAACAAATGATACAAGTCTCCTTGCTGATGTTTTTAATGTTTTAAATATTTCTCTTACTAATATTTTAACTAATTTAGGAATCTTTGGGGCCATTTTTTTGATTAATAAATTGGTTTTTGTTTTTTTATTAGCTATGACAATTATTCGTTTTATTTTAGAAAGAAGAAGAGTAAATTTATATTTTGAAAAAGATAAAATATTTCGTGAAAAAAATGAAAAAGCTTCAGGATTTATTGGGGAACTTGTAAGAGGAGTAAGAGATATAAAGATGTTAAATACTGAGAATAGTTTTATGGATGAATTGCATAATAGAGTAGTAGATTTTAATCATACTAGATATAATATGCAAAATATAGATAATAAATATTCTCTTTTTAGAGGTTTTACTGCTGATTTAACGGATTTATTTTTAATTTGTTTTTTAGTTGTACTTATAAAAAATAAAGCTTTAGATGTTGCTTTGGCTTTGGTAATTCATAATTATGCTTCTAGATTACCTTCAATTGTTAATTATATTGGAATGTTATTAGATCAAATTAAAGATTTTAATTTATCTTCAGCTAGGATATTTGCTATTATTAATACTGAAGAGTTTAAAAAAGAAAAGTTTGGTTTAAAACATTTGAAAAAGTTAAAAGGAAATTTTGAGTTTAAAAATGTTTCTTTCGCATACGAGGAAAAAAAGATTTTAAATAATTTAAGTTTTAAAGTTAATGCGGATGAAACTGTGGCTTTTGTTGGAAAAAGTGGAGCTGGTAAAACAACAATATTTAATCTACTTTGTAAAATGTATGATATAAATTCAGGTAATATATATTTAGATGGATATGATATTAATGATTTGGATAAAGATACGATTAGAGGTAATATAACAATTATTAGTCAAAATCCTTATATTTTTAATATGAGTATTAGAGATAATTTGGCATTAGTTAAAGAAAATTTGACAGATCGAGAAATGAAGAAAGCTTGCAAAATGGCGTGTTTAGATGATTTTATTAATTCTTTGCCTGATAAGTACGATACAATTGTTGGTGAAGGGGGAGTAAATTTATCTGGTGGTCAAATACAAAGACTTGCTATTGCTAGGGCTTTTGTTCAAAAAACAGAAATAATTTTATTTGATGAAGCAACTAGTGCTCTAGATAATGAAACGCAATCTAGTATTCAAAATGCAATTGAGAATATGAAAAAGAGTTATACTATTCTTATTATTGCTCATCGATTATCTACCGTAGTTAATGCTGATAGATTATTATACATTGACAAAGGAAAGATAGTTGCAGAAGGTACTCATCAAGAATTATTGAAAAAAAATGCTAAATATAAAAAACTATATGAGTTGGAATTAAAAAATAAATAATATTTAATTTTAGAAATAGACCTAATTGAAAGTCTATTTTTTGTTGTTTATAAAGAATACTTGGCATTGTATCAAATAAAATTATTTAAAGGAGGAAATTGATATGAATAATAATTTTCCTCCTAATATTCATCCTACTACTTATAATTTAATAGCTGTTGCGGTTGGAATAATATTAGTTGGAGATTTAAATGCAAATGAACAAAATTCTTTAGGAAATTGGTTTATGTTATTAGGACAGTATTTAGCTACTAATGCCTCTCAACAACAATTAATTGAATCTCGTATTGAAAATAGTAATATAAATATCAATAGTAAAAAAAGTAAAAATGGTGGAGGGCCATTTACAACTGATAGTAATGTAAGTAATCAAACTCAACGAGGAGAAGTTGATTTTTTATTGGATGCTCTTGATAAAATTCAACAAGAGTTAAATAATATTAAAAATGAAGTAGATTCTGATATAAATAATTTATAATATTTTAATTTTTATTCATGTTATTAACACTTTCAAATCTTTATTTTAAACATATTTTAAATTAGAAAGGAGAATAATTATGAATAATGCAAGTAATCCTTTATATAATAGGGCATTAAATATTGTTAATGATTTTGCGTGTAATTATAAACCAACTGGTTGTTGTTGTGGCGGAAGAAATGTTACTGGACCCACTGGACCAACGGGACCTGCTGGTGGACCAACGGGACCTACTGGACCAACAGGGCCAACAGGACCACAAGGAATTCAAGGGATCCAAGGTATTCCAGGAATTATAGGAGCAACAGGACCACAAGGAATTCAAGGGATACAAGGTATTCCAGGAACTACAGGAGCAACAGGACCACAAGGTATACAAGGATTAGCAGGAGCAACTGGACCAACGGGGCCAACAGGACCACAAGGTGTACAAGGATTACC
>CAOLUI010000028.1:10000-14264 GCA_948479395.1 uncultured Bacilli bacterium
TACCAGGAGCAACTGGACCAACGGGGCCAACAGGACCACAAGGTGTACAAGGATTAACAGGTGCAACTGGACCAACGGGACCAACAGGACCAGCTGGTGAAAGTGGTACAGGATTAGAAGCATATGGTGGAAAGTATAATAATACGACACAAGCTATATCTTTGACTGCTGGTAATCCAACTTTGATAGAATTACCTTCAACTATGCCAGTAAATAATGTAGGTTATGCAACAATAAATAGTGTAACCGTTAATGAAGCTGGTGATTATGAAATTAATTTTTCGGCTAATGTTACATCAACTAATTCTGCTACCATTTCTTTAAACGTAAGAGATAATGGAACTATAATAGATTCAGCTTCTATTACAAATATATTTTCAGATGGGGAGAATAGAATTTATAGTGGAAGTGTTATTAGAACATTAGCAGCTGGAGATGTTATTGATATGGTAATTACTCCAATTGAGGCTGCTACTGGATCAGTAAATAATGCCGCATTAAGTTTAAAATTATTAAACTAATAAAAAAAATCGGATTTTAGACCGATTTTTTTATAAAAATAGATCTTTAGTTAATAATATAAATGGTGAAATTATGAATTATAAAAATTATAATGAAGAATTATTTGAATTTATTAAAAAATCTACTTGTGCTTTTACGGGAATAAAAACAATAAAAGAATTATTATTAAAAAATGATTTTAAAGAGTTAGAAGAAAATCAGAAGTGGGTTTTGGAAAATAATAAAAAATATTTTATAACAAGAAACGATTCTTCTTTAATTGCTTTTAAAACTTTTAATAATGAATCATTTAATATTACTTGTTCTCATATTGATACACCTTCATTTTTAATTAAACCTAAAAATGTTATTTATGAAAAAAATTATCTTAAGTTAAACGTAATGCCTTATGGAGGTTTATTAAATTATGCTTGGTTGGACGAACCTCTTTCTATAGCTGGAAGAGTAATTTATAAAAAGGGTAATAAGCTTTTTAAAGAAATAATTGATTTAAAACATTCTTTATTATCTATACCAAGTGTTGCTATTCATCAAAACAGTAATGCTAATGAAGATTTAAATTTAAATAATCAAATTGATATGATACCAATAATAGCTTTGAAAGAACATAAAGATCCAATAAAAGATTTAATAGAAAAAGAGTTAAAATTTAAAAATAAGGAAGAATTGTGTGATTACGATTTATTTTTATATTCAACAAGCGTTCCGCAATATTTTGGAATAGATAATGAAATGATTTTATCTCCTCGAATTGATGATTTAACTTGTACTTTTGGGGCCTTAAAAGGTTTTATTGATACTAAAAAAAGTAATAATATTAATATTTTTTGTACCTTTAATAGTGAAGAAATAGGATCTCTTACTAAAGAAGGTGCTGATTCATCTTTTCTTATGGATATTTTAAAAAGAATAGCAGCTGGTTTAAATTTTGATATATCTGTATTAATTAGTAATTCTACAATTTTAAGTGCCGATAATACACATGCAACACATCCTAATCATCCAAATAATAGTGATATAAATAATGAAGCTTTACTTAATAAAGGCATTGTTATTTCAAAAGATAATACTTCAACTACAGATAGTATTACCTCTTCATTATTTAAAGAAATATGTAAAAAAGCTAAAGTTCCTTTTCAAGATTTTGTTACTAAAAATGATATGACAAGTGGAAGTACTTTATCGGGAATAAGTCTTAGACATGTTAGTATTGATTCTATTGACATTGGATTAGGACAATTAGCCATGCATGGGGCAAAAGAAATCATTGGAAGTTTAGATGCCTATTATCTTTATTTAGCTTTTAAAAAATTTTATGAAACAAATATAGTGAAAGAAAAAGATCAAATTATTTTAAAATAATTTGATCTTTTTGGTTTAAAAATTATAAATATCTTTAGTATATAGTCCCAATTATTTTAAATATTCATATAATAATTTAGAATAGTAGAGGTGTAATATATGACTTTAGCTGATCTAAATTTAAATCAAAAATGTATAATAAAAAAATTAAATTCTAAAGGGATTATTCATCGGAGATTTCAGGATTTGGGATTAATTTCAGGAAATGTTGTGAAATGTGTATTAATTAGTCCTTTTAAAAATCCTAAAGCGTTTAAAGTAAATGGAATGATTTTAGCTATTAGAAATGAGGATAGTAAATTAATTGAGGTGGATGTATTTGAATAAAATTAGAGTAGCATTAGTTGGAAATCCTAATGTAGGTAAGAGCACTTTATTCAATGCTTTAACTGGATTAAAACAACATACTGGTAATTGGACAGGAAAAACTGTTGATTCAGCGATGGGAACATGTAAATATTTAGACAATGAAATTGAGATTATAGATTTACCTGGTACTTATTCTTTAAAGTCTTCTTCAGAAGAAGAATTTGTAGCAACAAGTTTTATTGAACAAAAAGATTATGATGTAGCAGTTATTGTTTGTGATTCCGTTTGTTTGGAAAAAAGTTTGAATTTAGTATTGCAAACATTAGAAATTACTAATAGAGTTATAGTTTGTTTAAATTTAATTGATGAAGCTAGTAAAAAAGGAATTGTTATTAATAGTAAAAAATTAGAATATATTTTAAAAGTTCCTGTAGTCTTAACTGATGCTAGAAAAAAATTGGGTTTAGATAAATTATTAGAAAAAATAGTTAATTTTCAAGTTAAAGATGTTTATCAAGTTCTTTATGATGAAGAAATTGAAGATTTATTATTAAAGGAAAATCGTTATTTAAGCATAAGAAATTTAGAGAAAAAAAATATTATTTTAAAGGATAAAATTGTAAATACAATTGTTAATAAATCGAATGAAATTGTAAAAGATGTTGTTAATTTTACAAAAGATGATTATGATAAAAAAGATAGATTTTTGGATAAAATTCTTACTAGTAAAATAACTGGAATACCAATAATGTTATTTTTGTTGTTTATAATTTTATGGCTAACTATTTCGGTATCAAATTATCCTTCCCAATTATTGTTTAATTTTTTTCATTTTTTGGAAGGAAAAATATATAATTTTTTTGAATTTATATGTATTCCTAAATTTATTAATGAAATGTTGGTATTAGGAGTTTATAAAACTCTTACTTGGGTAGTGTCAGTAATGTTACCACCAATGGCCATATTTTTTCCGTTATTTACTATTTTAGAGGATTATGGTTTATTACCGAGAATAGCTTTTAATATGGATCATGCTTTTTCTAAATGTAATGCGTGTGGTAAGCAGTGTTTGACGATGTTAATGGGTTTTGGATGTAATGCTGTGGGGGTTACAGGAACTCGAATAATAGATTCTAAAAGGGAAAAAATTATAGCTATTTTAACTAATGTTTTTGTTCCTTGTAATGGGAGATTCCCTACAATAATAGCAATGATTAGTATGTTTTTTATAACTACAACTAATAAAATTTTTTCTTCTCTTATTAGTGCACTATTATTGACTTTTATAATATTGCTTGGAATAATATTAACTTTGATTGTTTCGAAAGTATTATCTAGAACTTTATTGAAAGGTTATCCATCGAGTTTTATTTTGGAACTTCCCCCATATCGTAAACCTAAATTTTTAAGTGTTATTGCTAGATCGATGTTTGATCGAACATTGTTTGTTCTTGGAAGAGCGGTAGTGGTTGCTATTCCAGCAGGATTTATATTATTTTTAATTGCTAATATTTCGATTAATGAGATAAGTATATTACATTTTTTAGCAAATAAATTAAATGGAATAGGCTTAACTTTGGGCTTAGATGGGATAATAATTCTGGCATTTTTATTAGGATTTCCAGCAAACGAAATTGTAATTCCTGTTATGCTTATGGGATATTTAGCAACTGGCAGTTTAACGGATTATGAAAGTTTGAATTCTTTAAAAACTATTCTTTTAGATAATGGTTGGACTTTATTAACGGCAGTTAATTTTATATTATTGACTTTATTTCATTATCCTTGTTCTACGACATTTTTAACTATAAAAAAAGAGGCTGGTAGTATTAAATGGAGTTTAATTGCTTTAGTAATTCCAACTGCAGTAGGTGTTATTTTATGTTTATTAGTTAAATTATTTTGGCAACTATTTATTTAGTTGCTTTTTTGTGTTATTATTTTATTAAGCCGATTTAGTACAGTGGTAGTACAGATGCATGGTAAGCATCAGAGGACAGTTCAATTCTGTCAATCGGCACCAGATTGATAGGAAACTCGAACTTTTTATTCGAGAGTAATAAATATTAAC
>CAOLUI010000029.1 GCA_948479395.1 uncultured Bacilli bacterium
TGGGATGGAAGTGGAGTAAGTGATTGTAAGAACAATGACTGGTTGTATATAAATGGAAAGAATCAATATACATTAATGTCGAATTCTAACAATTCTTTTAGCGTTTTTTATGTAAGTTCAAGTGGTTATGTGAGTGAGGCCCTTCCATACTATGGACATGTAGTGCACCCATCGGTATACCTAGAATCGAATATAGGATTAGAGAGTGGAGGAACAGGTTCGAGTGCTTCACCATTTGTTTTAAAGAAATAGTTTATAAAGTCATCAAATATTTATTTGATGATTTTTTGTGTGGATTAATATTGCATGTTATAATGAATTTGGTGATGTTTATGACTAGAGTAATTGTTGTGGGAGGTGGAGCTTCAGGTTTGGCTGCAGCAATAGTTGCAAGTAAAGGAAAATCTAATGTAATGATTTTAGAAAGAAATAATTGTTTAGGAAAGAAAATATTAATTACGGGAAATGGAAAGTGTAATTATTGGAATGAAAATCAAAGTGTAAATTATTATCATTCATATAATAAGGAATTATTGGAAGAGGTTATAACGTTAAATAATCAAAAAAAAGTTTTAGATTTTTTTGAGCATTTAGGGGTAATTCCAAGAATAAAGAATGGTTATTATTATCCTTATTCAAATCAAGCTGTGGCTGTAAAGATGGCTTTAGTGAATGAAATTAATAGTTCAAATATTAAAGTAGTTACTGAAACATTTGTCAAAGAAATAAAAAGAGAAGATGATAAATTTTTAGTAATTACTAACAATGAAAATTTTGTCGCTGATAAAGTGATTATTGCAACTGGTTCTTGTGCTGCTCCGCAAACAGGAAGTGATGGAAATGGGTATTTATTGGCAGAAAGTTTAGGGCATAAATTAATTCCAGTTCTTCCTTCATTAACACAAATATATGGTTCGAATTCTTATTATAAAGAATGGAATGGGATCCGATTAAATGCTTTGGTTTCTCTTTATGAAGAAGATGAAAAGATTAGAGAAGAAAAGGGAGAGATTCATTTAACTAGTTATGGAATTAGTGGAATATGTACTTTTAATTTAAGTGGTTTAGTAGCTAAAGGATTAGCGAAGAAAAAGAAAGAAGTAATATATATAAATTTTGTTGATGAATTAGGAATAAGTAATAAAAAAGATTTGGTAAGATGGTTAGATGAAAGAAATGAAAAATTAGGAAATAGAAAAGTTGATAAGTTGTTTGATGGCTTTATTAATTATAAATTGATAAATTTGTTTTTAAAAATTGGGAATATTGATAAAGATTGGTTTTGGAATGATTTAAAAGAAGAGCAAAAGCTTTGTTTAGCAAATATGCTAGTTAATTTTAAATTTAATGTTTTAAAAGTGAATGATTTTTCTTCAGCTCAAGTTTGTAGTGGAGGAGTTGCTTTAACAGAAATAAATATAAAAACAATGGAATCTTTAAAAGTGAAAAACTTATATTTTACAGGAGAGATATTAGATATTGATGGAGATTGTGGCGGATATAATTTATCTTTTGCTTGGATTAGTGGAATTTTAGCTGGAGAGGCAGTGAGAGAAGATAATGCTTAAAATAAGACAGCTAAAAGTACCAGTATTGGATGATAATGAAAAATTTTTAAAGAAGGTAATTGCTAAAAAATTACATGTAAATGTTAATATGATAAATAATTATAAAATCCAAAAAAAGTCTATAGATGCTAGAGATAAAAATAATGTTTTGTTTATTTATGAAGTTATTGTAAGTATTAGTTCAGAAGAAAAAGTATTAGAAAAATATAAGAGTAATGATATTTTAAAGTATCAAGATGAAACATATGAGATACCGAAAAAAGGGATTAATAAATTAGATAATAGGATAGTGATTGTGGGGAGTGGACCTGCGGGATTATTTACGGCTTTAATACTTTCGGAAGCTGGCTATAAGCCTTTGATTATTGAACGAGGCGAAGGAATGGAAGAGCGTATTATAACAGTTAATAATTTTTGGCAAACAGGAAAATTAGATTTAAATAGTAATGTGCAATTTGGTGAAGGAGGAGCAGGAACTTTTTCAGATGCGAAGTTAAGTACTTTGGTAAATGATAAATTTTGTCGTGGGAAAAAAGTTTTAGAGACTTTTGTGAAATATGGAGCTCCACAAGATATTTTGTATTTGCAATATCCTCATGTAGGAACGGATATAATACGAAAAGTTATTATAAATATGCGGAATGATATTAAGAAAAAAGGAGGAGAATTTTATTATAATAGTTGTTTGACGGATTTAATAATTGAAAATAATACTTTGAAAGCTATTGAAATTAATAATAAGCAGAAAATTGCTTGTGATAATTTAGTTTTAGCAATTGGGCATAGTGCTAGAGATACTTTTTCTTTGCTTTTAAAGAAGAAGTTAGATATAAAATCTAAACCTTTTGCTATTGGTATAAGAATTGAACATTTACAAGAAATGATTAATTATTCGCAGTATGGTAAATATGCCAAATATTTGCCACCTGCTAGTTATAAGCTTACCTATACAACTAGTTTAGAAAGAGGAGTCTATTCTTTTTGTATGTGCCCAGGTGGTTTCGTAGTTAATGCTTCAAGTGAAAAAAATAGATTAGTAATTAATGGAATGAGTAATTATAAAAGAGATAGTTTAAATGCTAATAGTGCTTTAATTGTGACGGTTTCTCCAAAAGATTATGGAACTCATCCTTTTGATGGAATAAATTTTCAAAGAAGAATAGAAGAAAAAGCTTATAAAGCTGGTAATGGGAAAATTCCTTTACAGCTTTATAGGGATTATTTAAATAATAAAGTTAGTAGTAATTTTGGAAGTTTTAAAACCGAAGTAAAAGGAGATTATTGTTTTGCTAATTTAAATGATATCTTACCAGATTATATTAATAATTCTTTAAAAGAAGCGATGAAAAATTTTGGGCAAAAGATTAAAGGATTTGATAGCGATGATGCTATTTTAACAGGCGTAGAAATGCGTTCTTCATCTCCGATTAGGATTATGCGAGATGATGATTTTGAAGCTAATATTAAAGGTATATATCCTTGTGGAGAGGGAGCCGGGTATGCTGGTGGAATTATGACATCAGCAATTGATGGAATAAAGGTTGCTGAGGCTTTAATAAAAAAATATTCTAGTGAGTAATAGAATATTTTTTTATTAATAAACCAAAATACTATTGGTGGATAAAATGAGTTTATGGGAAAAATATAGGGATGATTTAAAATTTCCAAAATTAACAGAAGATTTAGATGTTGATGTATTAATTATTGGAGGAGGAATTACTGGTTTAACAACGCTTTATAATTTAAAGAATTATAAATCAATAGCTTTAGTAGAAGCAAGAGAAATTGGGACAGGCATTAGTATGAATACTACAGGTAAAGTTACTTTTTTACAAGGAACCATTTATTCTGATTTAGAAAAAAATATTAATAAAGAAACTGCGATTAAGTATTTAAAATCACAAAGATATGCTATTAATTTATTAAAAGAAATAATTGAAAAAGAAAAAATCGCTTGTGATTGGGAAAAAGTTACTTCCTTTGTATATGCCGATAAAAAGAAAGACATAAAAAAATTAGAGAGGGAAGAAAAATTTTTAAGAGATAATGGAATAAAGGTATTTTCTAATAAAGAGTTGAAGATGGCTAATATATCAGTACAAAATACTTATGTTTTTAATCCGATGAAATATTTAAATTGTTTAAAACGTATTTTAAGGAATAAAAAAATTTATGAGAATACTAAAATAACTAAAATTATATCTAAAGATAACGGTTATTGTTGTTATTTTGAAAATGGAAAAATAATTGCTAAAAAAGTGATTGTTACTTGTCATTATCCTTTTTTTATTTTTCCTTTTTTTCTTCCTTTAAAGAGCCATATTGAAAAATCTTATTTAATTGCTTATCGGGTTCAAAAAAACTTTAAAAAAACAGGAATTACCGTATCAAATCCTGGTTTTTCTTATCGTTTTTATCAGGATAATAATAATAATAATATATATAGAATAGTTTTAGCTAGTTCACATGTTACAGCTTTTAAACAAAATGATGAGAAAAATTTTAAACAAGTGCAAGTTTTATTTAATATAGAAAAAGATGAAATTGCTTTTCAATGGTCTAATATTGATATTATAACTGATGATAAAATGCCTTTTATTAGCTCTGTGCGGAAAAATTTATATGTTGCAACAGGTTTTAATACTTGGGGAATGACGAATGGAGTAATAGCGGCGAAAATATTAAGCGATAATATTTTAAATATAACAAATGAATATAATTCTTTATTTCAAAATAAAAGAAAGAATTGGTATCAGATTAAAAATTTTTTTGCCAATACTTTTATTAGCTTATGGGGATTTTTAGCAAGTAAAAAGGTTGATAAAAGCTGGTATAACAATAATTTAAAGTTTAAAACAATTAAAGGAAAAAAAGTGGCGGTTTATAAAGATAAGGGGAATAAAAAACATATTGTTTATACTACTTGTCCTCATTTAAAATGTAGTTTAGTTTTTAATGAATTAGAAAAGACCTGGGATTGTCCCTGTCACAGTTCAAGATTTTCTTTAGAAGGTAAATGTATTAAAGGTCCAAGTAAATATGATATTTCTTATAAGAAATAATTATTTTTTTATTAATTTAATCTTTTTGCGTAAATAGGAAGCATCTAAGTTAGGAACAGGTATTTGACTATATTTTATTGCTTCTAACTGATGTATGGCTAATTCACGGTCATAAAAAAATATTTGTTCTAATTTTAAACTTGTTAAGAAAGAATATAAGTAGATAGCGTGAGTTTGAGGATTTTCTTCGCCAAAAGAGTTAATATTGATGATATGAGCGAATTTATGATGAGAAACATATTGAGCTACGGTTTTTTTGTTGGAAGAAATGTTATGTTCATTTAAATGAGTTTTTAGAGCGCATAAATAGAAAGCCATGAAATTTTCAATAATAAAAATGAAGTTTTGATATTCTACTTGATCAAGATATTTTGCAGAAATAATTTTCTTTTCTTTTAAGAATTGAAGAGATAGAAATTCAAAAAAGAAGCCTTCTAATTCAGATAAATATAAATTATTATTGTTTTCATTTTTGGCTATTATTCCATGAGCTAATTCATGATTTAATGTTAAAAAATCATTTATAGTGTTGGTAGTATTAATTAAGAAAAAAGGGATGTATTTAGGATAGAAAAAAAGATAGGTTAATCCTAAAGTGGATTCAAAATAAGGTTTTTTTTGGAAATGAATTTGATGATTATGGAAATTTGTATATTTTTCAAAGAGTTCTAAATATTTTTTATGATGAAGCCATTTAAAGAAATCATGAGATAAGGCTATTAATTCAGAATGAGAAATCTTATATTTTAAAGAAGTATCGTTATTATAAGTAATATTTAAATTTTGAAAGGCACTTAAAGATTTAAGGATTGTTTGACGAATATTTTGTGGAATATTTTGATAATCTTTTTGTATTTGGGAAAATAAAAGAAGAAATATATAAGGATTAATAGAATTCATAATATTAGAAAGGGGATTGGAAAGATGGTTTAATACTTTTTTTATATCCTTGATATTAGATAGATAATTAATGTAAGTTATTTTATCTTCTTTAGATAAGTGATTATTTTTTAATAAATTAGTATAGATTTGTTTTAATTTGTTTATTTTGTTTATATCCCAATTATATTCCATAAAAAACTTCCTTTAAAATATTATTTATTTTAATATGGATTATGATATAATTCAACTAGTTATTTAGTTGGAGGGAATATAATGCGTTTAAGTGATGATTGGAAAGATTATGAATGTTTAGATGCAGGAGAAGGAGAAAAGTTGGAAAGGTTTGGCTCCTATATTTTTCGAAGACCTGATCCTCAAGCAATATGGAAAGTTACCGAAAATGATGTTTGGAAGAGAATAGATGGTTATTATCATAGAAGTTCTGAAGGTGGAGGTTATTGGGAGTTTAAAAGATATTTGCCTGATTTTTGGACAATTAATTATAAACATTTAACTTTTAAAGTAAGTCCAACTAATTTTAAACATACAGGAATTTTTCCAGAACAAGCAGTTAATTGGGATTTTATGATGAATAAAATAAAAAATAGTAAGCGGGAAATTAAAGTATTAAATTTATTTGCTTATACAGGCTGTGCTAGTATAGCTGTTGCTAGCATGGGAGCAAAAGTAGTTCATGTGGATGCCTCTAAGGGAATGATTGAATGGGCGAAAGAAAATATGCGTTTATCACATTTAGAAAATGAAGAAATTCATTTTATTGTGGATGATTGTTTAAAGTTTGTGAGCCGAGAAATTAGAAGAGGTAATAAATATGATGCTATTTTAATGGATCCCCCAAGTTATGGAAGAGGACCTAAAAAAGAAGTATGGAAATTTGAAAAAAATATTTATTATTTGATTGATTTATGTATGCAAATTTTAACAGATAAACCTTTGTTTTTTTTGATAAATTCTTATACAACGGGAATTTCAAGTATTGTTCTTGATAATATTTTAAAAACTACGATGTTAAAAAAATATCCTTATGGCAAAGTAGCATCAGGAGAAATAGGACTACCTATTACTCGAGATAATTTAGTGTTACCTTGTGGTATTTATGGCTATTGGGAAGAATGATAAATATTTTATTTGAAGATAATCATATATTAGTGATTGAAAAACCAATTAATGTTTTGGTTCAAGCTGATAAAAGTAATGATGAAGATTTATTAACTATTTTAAAACGATATTTGAAAGAAAAGTATAATAAACCAGGTAATGTATATTTAGGACTAGTTCATCGATTAGATCGAGTAGTCGATGGGGTAATGGTACTAGCTAAAACTAGTAAAGCTGCCGCTCGTCTTTCGAAACAAGTAACTAACAAACAATTTCAAAAAATATATTATGCTGTAGTGGAGGGAGATTTAAAAACCAAAGGAAGGCTGGAAAATTATTTAGTAAAAGATGAAAAAACTAATAAGTCTTTTGTAAGAGAAAAGGGAAAACTTGCCATATTGGATTATCAGGTTTTAAATAAAAGAAAGAATTATAATTTAGTAAAAATTAATTTAAAAACGGGACGTCACCATCAAATAAGAGTGCAATTTAGTTATATTGGTGCGCCTTTATTTGGGGATGCTAAATATAATAAAAATTATAAAAAGGGAGAACAGATTGCTTTATTTGCAAAAGAATTAACTTTTTTTCATCCAGTTACAAGAGAAGCTTTAACTTTTTCTTTAGAATTACCTAAGCGTTTTCCTTTTACAATTTTTAGCTAATATTTTTGATATTTTTTTCATAATATTTATTGGTGATGAAGATGAAATGTTATGTGGACATGCCTTATCCATCAATAATGGTTCAAAAAAGAGATGTTGAATTAGCAAAAAAAATATTGAATGTATATGCTGGAGAGGTAAGTGAAGATACAAGTACTCATACTTATATTTTTCAAAGTTTGATAAGTCAAAATGAGGAGATTAAAAAGATTTTAAAAGATATTGGAATAGTGGAAATGCATCATTTAGAAATGCTCGGTTTATTGATAAAAAAATTAGGATTGTTGCCCATTTACATCAGTGAGAATAATAATAATTTAAAATGGTTTAATGGAAAGTATGTTAATTACGAAAGAAATTTAAAGAAGTTAATAAGAGATAATATAGAGATGGAGAAAAAAGCGATAAGGAATTATGATGAAATAATAAAAGAAACCGATGACAATTATGTTATTCATTTAATTAAGCGAATTATATTAGATGAAAGACTTCATATCGAAATATTTGAAAAGATTTATCAGCAATTAGATTTTTAAAAATTGCTTTTTTATTGCTCTTAACCATGATATAATGAATTAAGATAAGAGAGGGTAAGCAATGAAAAGGTATGATACAATAATTATAGGTTCAGGAAATGGGGGATTGGTTAGTGCTTTAAGACTAGCAAATAATGGAAAAAAAGTATTGGTTTTAGAGAAAAATAATACGCCAGGAGGACTTTCGACGAGTTTTTTAAGGGGAAGATTTGAATTTGATGTTTCCATGAATTCTTTACATGAATATGGAACGAAAGAGAATCCAGGGAGTGTCTATAAATTATTTGAAGATTTAAATATTATAGATAAGATAAAGTTTGCTGAAATTAAAGATGCTTATCATGTTTTTTCAAGTGATAGTCAAAAAGATTTTGTAATGCCTTTTGGAATAGATAATTATATTTTGAAAATGAATGAGTATGTTCCAAATAGTAAAAAATCCTTAGAAGAATTTTTTGCTTTGGCTCAGGAATGTTATGAAGCAATTGTTTATTTAGAAAGTAATGAAGAAGCAAGTGCTGAGGTTTTAGGAGAATTATATCCGAATTTTATGAGGGCTGTTACTTTTTCAGTAAGTAAGGTTTTAAATAATTTAAATATGCCTTTTAAAGCCCAAGAAATACTAACAGCTAATTGGACTTATTTTGGAAGTCCAACTAATACGCTTTCGTTTGTTCATTTTGCCGCAATGTTTTATTCTTATATTGCTAAGGGTGCTCAAATTCCACGTAAAACTAGTTATGAAATTAGTTTAATATTAGCAGATGCTATCGAAAAGAAAAAAGGTGAAATTAAATATTTAGCTGAGGTTGATAAAATATTATTTGAGAATAGTCAGGTCTTAGGAGTTAAACTAATGAGTGGAGAAGAGTATTATGCTGATTATATTATTTGTGATATTTCTCCTAATGCAGTTTACGGGAAAATGATTTCACCTGAAAATTTGCCAGAGAATGCGATTAAACTTACAAATTCTAGAGTTTTAGGAGCAAGAGCATTTTCAATTTATTTGGGATTAAATCAAGAAGCTTCCAAAATTGGTTTGAAAGATTTTAGTTATTTTATTTATCATTCTTTAAATAGTAATAAGGAATATGAAAGAATGAATAATTTAGAAAATGATAACAGTATGGCAATTGTTGTGAATAATGCAAATCCTAGTTGTTCACCTAAAGGAACGTGTATTATGCAATTGACAACGCTTTTTAATGGAGATTGTTTTGATAAAAGTGTTTCTTTGGAGAATTATTTTGCTTTAAAAGAACAAATTGCCGAAAATATTATTGCTAATTTTGAAAAAACGACTGGAATTTTTTTGCGAGAGTATATTGAAGAAATAGCAATTGCAACTCCGGTTACATATGCCAGATATGGTGGATATCCTGGAGGATCAATATATGGATATAAAGCAACGGGAATGGATAATTTAGTGCCAAGAATAAAAAGTAGTTTAAATGAAAATTATATTCCCAATTTGGAATTTTGCGGTGGTTTTGGAGACTTTTTATCTGGATGTGGTGCTACTTATTTATCTGGTAATAGGGCGGCTTTAAAGATCTTAGAGCATATGGAAAAGGAGATAAATAATGAATAAAGTAAGCAAAAAAGATATTTTAAATTTTAAAAATATGGAGATAGAGCGCAAAAAAATTATTCGTAAATCTAATATGAAACCGATTATAGTAGATTATCAAGTTAATGAATTAGGTAAATTGTTACATCCAGAAATTCAATATGTTAAAGTTTTGGAAGTTATTAAAGAAAATGATGATGTTAAAACTTTTGTTTTGGGTCCAGATAAAGATAAAAATTTCAATAATCTTGCTTATTTTAAAGCGGGACAATGTGTAAGTGTTTCAGTAAAGATTGGTGTAGGAGTATATCAAAGACCTTATACCATTAGTTGTAGTCCTAGTATGGCTTTGGAAAATAAATATATGATTACGATTAAAAGAGTAGAGGGAGGAATTGTTTCTAATTATTTTTTAGATGAAGTTGAAGAAGGATATACTTTTTCTTTAAGTGCTCCTTTTGGCGATTTTTTCTATTCCAGAATAAGAGATGCTTACCATGTTATTGCCTTAGCTGATGAGAATGGAATAATGCCTTTTATATCAATGGCCGAGGCGATTTATGATAATATTGAAGATTTTGATTTAACAATTATTTATAGTGCTAAAACAAAGGATGATTTAATTTTTCGTGAAAGATTAGATAATATAGTTTGTAAATTAGAAAGAGTTAATGTTATTTATGTTTTAAGCGAAGAAGATGATAATGAATTTATTAAGGGCTTAATAGATAAAGAAATAATAGAAAAGTTTATGAAAGAGGATAATTCCTTCTTTGTTTGTGGCTCTTTAGATTTTTATGCCTATATAAATAAAATTTTAAAAGAATTTAATTTACCTAAAAAATATATTAGGCATGATATGTTTATGGGAAATATAGAATTAGACGATTGTAAGGAATATAAATTGACTATTTTAACAGATGAAGAAGAGTATCATTTAATTTGTAGTGAAAATAAAACCTTATTGGAAACGATGGAAGAAAGTGGGATTGTAATTCCTAATAAATGTCATGTAGGAGAATGTGGTTATTGTCGGAGTAAACTTGTAAAAGGTAAAATAAAAACTTTTGATGAAAATGTTAGAGTGTCTAATGAATTACATGATTTTGTGCATCCCTGTTGTTCTTTTCCTTTAAGTGATGTTGTCATAAAATTACCAAATTAAAAAAAGAGAATTAATTTTTCTCTTTTTTTTTTATCTATTATAATATTCAACGATTAGACTTTCATTAATTCCACTATTTAATTCGCTACGATCAGGTAATCTTACGTAACTACCAGTCATTTTTTTATCGTCAAAAGATACATAAGCAGGGCGATTTAAAGTGTTTTCTAAAGCTTCTTTAATTGCTTTATGATTTAATGAGTTTTCTTTAACACTGATTGTATCGCCTGGTTTCACTTGATATGATGGAATATCAACTTTTGTTCCATTAACCATAATATGACCGTGATTTACGACTTGTCTAGCTCCACGTCTAGTTTTTGCAAGTCCCATACGATAAACTAAATTGTCTAGACGACTTTCTAATAATTTAAGTAAATTTTCTCCAGCAACACCTTTCATACGAGAGGCACGTTCAAAAACTTTACGAAACTGTTTTTCTGTCAAACCATACATTAAACGTACTTTCTGTTTTTCTTGTAATTGGATGCCATATTCACTTAATTTTTTACGGCGATCAGTTCCATGCATTCCAGGAGCATAAGGACGACGAGCTAATTCTTTCCCATTTTCTAAAAGGGAAAAGTTAAGTCTTCTAGCTTTTTTATATGTTGGTCCAGTATATCTTGCCATAATAATCTCCTTTCTTTATATTATATTGCTATAAGTTATTTGGAAAAATAGTTTATTAGGGAGTTTATTTTCTTTATTTCACAAAAAGGCAGTTTTGTTACTTTAAAATATTTTTTTAAACACGTTAATACTTTTTTTTCCGCTGCCAACTTCAGCAATAATAATTATACACTATATTTTGATTATGTCAAATTATATACGATTAAATAAAATTTAGACTAAAAAAATAAAGTTTCTTTTTTTTATGATATACTTAATATTGGGTGTATGTATGAACAACATAATAGAAGAGGTTTTAAAGAAAATAATAGAGTCAGGTTATGAAGCTTATGTAGTTGGGGGATATGTAAGAGATTTACTTTTTGGGAATTTAAGTAATGATATTGATATTTGTACGAATGCTACGATAAAAGAACTTTTAAATATTTTTAATGGTAAAGTAAATGATTATGGGTCATTAAATTTAAAGATAAATGACTATAATATTGATATTACAACTTTTAGAGAAGAAAGTTCTTATGAAAATAGACGACCCACTAAAATTAATTATATAAATGATTTAAAGAAAGATTTAGAGCGAAGAGATTTTACTATTAATACAATTTGTATGGATAAAGATGGAGCTATTATTGATTATTTAGGGGGAGAAAAAGATTTAAAAAAGAAACTTATTAGAACTATAAGAGAACCTATAAAAGTTTTAGAGGAAGATTATTTAAGAATTTTAAGGGCTATTCGTTTTGCAACAATTTTGGATTTTGATATTGAAACTAAATTGGAAGCCTCAATAATGAAAAAGTCTAGTTTAGTGAAGAATTTAAGTTTATATCGCATTAAAGATGAAATATCAAAAATTTTATTATCAGAAAATTATCAAAAAGGTTTAGATTTATTAAAAAAATATCGAATTGATGAATTTTTAAATTTATCTTATAAGCATTTAGTTTATACAAAGGATTTATGTGGAATGTGGGCGCAAATAGATTTTTCTAGTGATTTTCCATTTACAAAAAATGAAAAAAATACTATATTTAAGTTACGAGAAATTTTAGATATAGGTTTTATTAATAGTGAAGTTATTTATAAATATGGGTTGTATTTATCTTTGATTGCAGGAGAAATTTTGGGTATCGATGTTGATTTAATATATGAAATAAATAATGAATTACCAATATTTAAAAGACAAGATTTAAATATTACTTATATGCAAATAGGAGAAATATTAGGAATAAAACCATCTAAAATAGTGAAAGAAGTAGAAGAGTCTTTAATAAAAGAAGTTTTAAATAAAAGGGTTAATAATACTTATGAAGAATTGAAAAAATATATTATTTTTAATAAAGAAAGGTGGCTAAAATGTTAAAGCAGTTGATGAAAGAAAAAATTTTAGTTTTTCCTTCTTTTTCTTTAGAAGTTGTAACTAGTTTAAATTTAAATCTTAATGAATTTTTATTGTTATTATATTTTTGGAATTATGATAATGTTTCTTTTGATGTAGTGCAAATTTCAAAAATTATTAAAATAGGAGAAAATGAAATATTAAAAGCATTTAATGCTTTATTGGGAAAAAAATTAATTACTTTAGATTCTTTTAAAGATAAAAATGGGAAAATGATGGAAGTTATTAATTTAGATAATTTTTATACATTGATTGATGAAAGTTTAAAGAAACAAGAAAAAGAGCAGGAAAAAGTAGATATTTATACTATTTTTCAAACAGAGTTTGGTCGTCCTATTTCTTCAATGGAATATGAAATAATTAGAGCATGGTTAGAAAAAGGTTTTAGTGAAGAACTTATTTTAGGTGCTTTAAAAGAAGCGGTTTATAATGGGGTTAGTAATTTAAGATATATTGATAAAATTCTTTATGAATGGCAAAGAAAGGGATATAAAAATATGAATGAGGTTAGTAATCGTAATAAACAAACAAAGGAAGAAGTAAAAGAGTTGTTTGATTACAATTGGTTAGATGATAACGAGTAAAAAAATTTTAGACTATTTAAATGAATTATATCCTGATGCACGGTGTGAGTTAGTATATACTAAGGATTATGAACTTTTAATGGCAACAGTTTTAAGTGCGCAATGTACAGATAAAAGAGTTAATATGGTAACTAAGGAGTTATTTAATAAATATGATTTAGAAGGATTAGCTAAAGCTGATTTAAAGGATATTGAAAAGATTATTCGTCCTGTAGGTTCTTTTACGAGAAAAGCTTATTATTTAAAAAATATTGCTCAAGATTTATTGGCAAATTCTCAAGGGATAGTGCCTAATAATCGAGATTATTTAGAAAGTTTACCAGGAGTGGGAAGAAAGACTTGTAATGTTGTTTTAGCCAATATTTATAATGTTCCTGCTATTGCAGTGGATACGCATGTAAATAGAGTAGCTAAGCGACTTTTATTATCTTTAGAAGAAGATTCAGTTTTAGAAGTAGAAAAGAAATTAATGGCTTTTTTTCCAAGAAAATATTGGGGGAGGGTTCATCATCAATTAGTATTGTTTGGTAGATATAAGTGTAAGAGTTTGAAGCCAGAATGTGCAGATTGTAAATTGCAAAAGGATTGTAATTATTATAAAAAATTAAAAAGATAACGAATTTGTTATCTTTTTTTAATTGTAATTTCAACCGCACCA
>CAOLUI010000030.1 GCA_948479395.1 uncultured Bacilli bacterium
GGGTTAGGAGGGTTTTCTTTAGTTTTTTATTCTTCTTAAAACTTTTTAATTTCATTTTGTTTCCCTCTTTCTATTATTTCAATTATAGCATTTATCTTTTTTCTTAACAACACAATTCTTTAATAAATTTCCTAAATAAAAAACGCTTACTTTTTGTAAACGCTTACTTTCTTTTTATTTCTTCCTAATCTTTCAAATTTTACTACTCCATCAATAGTGGCAAATAAAGTATGATCTTTACCCATACCTACATTATTCCCAGGATAAATCTTTGTTCCTCTTTGACGATAAATAATAGATCCAGCATTAGCAAATTGTCCATCTGCCAATTTAGCTCCTAATCTACGTCCTCGAGAATCTCTACCATTATCAGTAGAAGATTGTCCTTTTTTATGAGCAAAACGTTGAAGATCAAAAATATAATTTATCATATGTTTTTCTCCTTTGTTTTAATCTTTAAATTATTTTTATATTGTTTTTCAATTCCTTCTAAAAGACTCAACATATTAAAAAGTAATTTATTTGTTATTTCATCATTTTCCAAAACTTTTATTTCCAAAAGTTTACCATTATCACTTACCTCAATCGTTTTCTTAAAACACAAAATTCCATTAATTGAAGTTGTAACAATACTAGATACTGCTGCACAAACAATATCCTTACCATATACATCATAATTAGCATGTCCTGATATAGATATCTTTTTAATATCAGAATTCTTTAGAACCTCTATTTTTATCATAATTATTTAACTGCTATTTTTTTAACAACTAATTTCGTATAAGGTTGACGATGCCCTTTTCTATTACGATATTTCTTCTTCGGCTTATATTTAAAAACAATAATCTTTTTTTGCTTCCCGTGTTTTTCAACATTACAAATAACTTTAGCTCCATCTAAATATGGTGATCCAGCTTTACCATTTGCAAATAAAACCTTAGAAAACTCTACATCACTACCAACTTCAGCCTCTAATTTTTCAACATAAATTATATCGCCTTCATTAACATAATATTGTTTTCCACCTGATTCGAATATAGCTTTCATTTCATACCTCCTTCTTTTTTAAGACGCACTGTAAAAGGCACTAAAAAGTTTTTAACCCTTTCCATGTGGTTTTTTTAGAAAGCCCTTAATGGACGCCTTAAATTCTATCAAAAATGTGAGTTAATGTCAAATTTTCTTCCTAACAATTCCTTTTCTGAAATATATCTTTTTTGCGCATAAAAATAATGATAAGTATCTTTTTTTAATAAGTACAAATTTTCTTTTGTTTCATTCTTAATTTTATGATAAGGAAAAACATACATAAAACGTTCTAAAAAAAATTTATTTAAATAAACTTTTTCCTCTTTTATTAAATTATAGATTTTAACTAGCAAAAAACTTATAATCACATAATTGTTTAAATTAAATTTAATATTAATTAAAAGAAAAATGCCTAGAAAAACTATAGACATAAAATTGATTATTTTCTGTGCTTTATAATAAGAACAAAAACTCTCTAATATTAATTTAAATAATTCTCCCCCATCTAAAGGTCTTATAGGTAAAAGATTAAATACTAAAATAGATAGATTATATGTCTTAAATAAATTATAAGTTTGATTACTAATAAAAAAATTTTGCTCTAAAAAATAAAAAATTACTAATAAAAAAAATTGAAATAAAACTCCCCCTATATAAATAAACATATCTTGTTTAATAGGAGTATTTATATATTTATAACTTTTAGTAAACCCTCCAAAAGGAAAAATTTCCACACTCTCTATTTCATATTTAAATAATTTCAAAAAAAATATATGTCCTAATTCATGAACAATAACAATCAAAAAAATTAAAATAATATTTTTAATATGACCTGTTAAAACAAACGTTAAAAAAAGCAGATAAGTAATAGCATTAATTTTAAATTTAGGAAATATATTTGTCATATCCAATAAATTCGCCCTGTTCCATAAAGGTTAAAACTATTTTTTTATCTTTCACTTCCCCTAAAATAGCATCTTTTTCCACATAATCATACATCGTCACATTAACATTTGTTAAATTCGAATACCAAATATCCACTCCATCTATCCCTTGAACAATTACTGTTTCTCCATAATTTTCCTTAACTCCTGCAAAAACAACGATTCCACTTTCTATATAAGAAATCACATCCGCATCAACCTTTCCCTGAAAAGAATTTCCTAAAGGTTCTAAATTACTTAAAATTGATGCTTCATTATTAAAAACTGGTGCTGAAGTATTTACTGGAGGTACAATTTCCCCAAAATACTTAGTATATAACTCATTTATTTTAGTAAAAGCTAAAGTATTATTAAATAATTTATCTTTAAAAAATAATAAATTTTCATCTTTTAAATTTACAAAAATAGAACAGGCCAAAACTAAAATTACACTAATTAAAGTACGTGTAAATAAATTAGAAATATAATTGCTAGGCTTTTTTCTATTATTATGACTTACAGTTAAATTTCTTTTACTTTTAATACGATTTTGCACTTCAATTATCGCTGAATTCATTTTAATCACCTATAAAATTATATGACTAATAATAAAATATAACACCCATAAGTAAAATTAGAAAATTAAAAAACAATCCATATAAATATAAATTATCTCCTTTAAAAATAACTAAACTAAAAAACCAAAAAGATAAAGTTACAATACCAAAGCGAATTAAAAAAACTTTTAAATCAGCAAGTGAACCCTTTAATTTTCTTGTCATAAAATAAAAATAAATTAACATAATTGGAAAAACTAAAAAAGTATGTAGAATAAAAATATCCCATAAAACACCTACAATTATTAAATAAATAAAAGATATTTTTTTTTGAAAAAAAGTTAGTAAAAAGAAACAAGTAGATAAAAAAGTGTAATTATAAAAAAATAAATCTAAAAAGAGCCAAAAAATAATCATTCTTCACCTCGTAAATCAGTAATTATACCCAAATAAGTTACATTATTAAAATCAACTTTCGATTCTACTTCTAAAATTTGTTCAATCTCATACTTATCATAATTAATATTTTTAATAATACCAATATAAACATTTTCTGGATGAATTGAAATATCACTTGTCGTTACTGGACTTCCTTTTTTAATATTTACTTTATTATTTATCCCCTCAATAACTAATTTTTTATCTTTATATTTTAATATTCCATAAGCATTATCAATTTTAACCGATAAGCTTAAATTATCATTATTTAAAAGTTCAACCACACTACTATTTTCATTAACTTTTTTCACAACTCCTACTAAACCCTTTTGATTAATAATCAAATTATTTTCTTTTATATTTTGCTTCTTTCCTTTATATATCGTAATTTCATTTTTATAATGGTATAAATCTTTAAAAAGAACTTTTGAATATTCTATTTTATAATCTAAATAATCATTAAAATTATAACTAGTTTTTAATAACTCTTCTTTCTTTTTTAAAGTTTCTTCTTTGGCTTTATAAATTTCATTGGCTATAAATTCAAACTCCATATTCTTCCTAGGTAAATAAAAATTTTCTCCTAAATAAAATAAAACTATTATAATTAATCCTAATAAAAATCTTTTTTTTAGCATTTTTCCCACCTTTAATTATATTATGGCTTATTTTTGCCAAATTAAAGCATTTGATGATCAAAAAAACTAAAAAAATCTGTCTCTCCCATTATAATATGATCTATTAAAGGAATTTTTAATAACTCTCCTGCTTTTTTAATCTCTTCTGTAAACAAAATATCCTCTTTACTTGGCGTTGGATCATTAGAAGGATGATTATGAATTAAAATTATTTTTATAGCACTATATTTTAAAGCATAATGAAATATTTCTCTCGGATGCGTCAAACTTTTATTTTGGGTACCAATAAAAATTGTTTTATCAGTAATTATTTCATTCTTGCTATTTAAAAATAAAACAATTAGTTTTTCTTGTTTTAATCCAAGCATTTTTCTTTGAAAAATTTGAAAAACATCAGCCCCACTCTTAATTTTCAATTTATCTTCTGCAAAATAAGAAGAGACTCTTTTTCCAAGTTCTATCGCCGCAATTAAAGTAATAGCCTTTGCTTCTTTTATTCCCTTTATTTTCATTAAATTTTGAATTGTTATGGTATTCAAATCTCCTATATTTTCTAAGGTTTTTACGAGCTCAATAGAAACATCTTTAACCGATCTATTTTTACTTCCTGTCTTTAAAATAATCGCAATTAATTCCTCATTAGATAAACTATCTTTTCCCTTACTTTTCAACTTTTCACGAGGTCTTTCATCCTCTGGTAAATCCTTAATTTTATAATTCATCAGGTAAAATTCCCAACATTTGTTTTATAACTTCCTTTTGATTTTCTTTTGCTGTTTCTCTTAATAATCTATCAAACTTTAAAATATTAGCATAAACATCATCCGTTAAAGATATTTCTTTTACATAATAATAATCATTATCTCCCAATATTTCTTTTAATAAGTCACTATTTTCTCCTGTAATTCCAATAAAAAGGCGATAAACATCTTTATCTTTTACTATTTTGGCATTTTGATAACTTTTTTGCATATTTAACGCATTATTATAATTCTTAAAAACTCCTACTTGAAAAGCATAAACAAGAGGTTTACTCTTAGCTTCAGCTTTATTCTTCACGTTTAAGAAAAACATTCCGGCTAAAATTCCCCCTACTAAACAAGAAAAAATAATCACTTTTAAACTCTGCTTCATCTAAAATCACCAAAATTAGTTTATAAAATTAGCATCAAAAAAAATGTCATTTTTTGGCTAATAAACTGACATCTTTTAAATTTCTTTTTAAAGAGAATAATAAATGATAGCTCTCATTTTCCATAACATTTTCAGTTCGTTCCTCTATCTCCATTATAATTCTAGCTAAATCTATTTGTTCTAATCTTTCTAAATATTCTCTTAATAATTCAACATGTTTTCGATCGGCCTTTTTTAAAAAATTCTTAATCACCCTAAAAGGTCTCGCATCTTCCACTGGTTCATAGTATTTTTCTAAAAAATGATAAGTTAAAGCACTCCATCCCGATTCATTATATACATCAATATCTCCATAATAAGCTAAATCATAAAAAGGGGATAAATTTAATTGTTGTCTTTCTTCATCATATTGAATTTCTATATTTCGACTTTGTAAATCTCCATTACCCAAAATTATTTGAATAATAAACTGCAAAAGTAAATCCTCCTCCAGTTTTTCATTATAAAGCCAATTTCGTTCTTGACAATACTTTCTAATTATTCCTGGTAAATTTTCCAAATTATATAATTTTTTTTGCTCTCTTCGACGTTCTAAAATCGTATCTTCCTTTATATATTTAGCAAGTACTTCTTCTACTGTCACTGTTAGATTACCGACAACATTATAATTTTTCGAAATAACTCCTCGTTCATTCCCTAAAACTGCTAAATCATATTCAGCTGCTTTAAGACCTAATTGTTGTAAAAGCTTTGAATAAAATAATTCATTATAGGCTCTCATACCTATTTCTCTCTTAAATAAATATTCATTAACTCCATCGGTATACCAACCATTACTAAAAAATCCCATAATCTCTTTATCCATTTTTTTCAAATTATCTAAAACATAATATCCTTTTACTTTTTTCATTTTTCCTCACAAAATAATATTTTAGCACAAAAATTAAAAAAAGGCTTAATTTTCGCCTTCTTCGAGCATTGTAGTTATAAATATACCATAACCAGTTCTTACATTATCGACAATAACATGAGTTACTGCTCCAATAACTTTTCCATTTTGAATAATAGGACTACCACTCATTCCTTGTACAACTCCCCCCGTTTTATCTAATAACTCTTTGTCTTCAATTTCAAAATAAAGATTTTTTATTTTATTGTATTCATTAATTTTTGTAATATTTATCTTAAACTCTTTTATCTCTTTATTATCTAATACCGTTAATATTTTAGCTTCTCCCACTTTAACTTCCTCTTTTTTAGCAACTTCATACATTTTTTTATCAGGTAATTCTGCTGTATAATCTCCAAATAAACCATATTGAGTATTCTTAAGTATATTACCAAAGACTTTTGAATTATCTAATTTAGCATGTTTTTCTCCTGGAGTACCATCAATACTTTTCGTAATCCCTGTAACTATACTATCAAATATTAGGCCTGTTTTCACTTCAATTCTTTTATTAGAATTAGCTTCTATTATTTCATGGCCTAAAGAGCCAAATTTCTTCGTCTCAGGATCTATATAAGTTAAAGTTCCAATTCCTGTCATACTATCTTTAACATAAAGACCCGTTTTAAAAACTCCATCTTTTTCTACCAGCGTTAATTTTGTGTTATAAATCTTGCCATCTCTTTCTAATTCTAAATCTATTTTATTATCTTGAATATGCTTTTCAATTTTATTAGTTAACTCATTAATTGAACTAACACTTTCTCCAGCTACTTTCAAAATAATATCTCCAACACTAATATTAGGCTCCGAAACCACTGATTTACCATCTATTTTATAAAATCCTACTACTAATACACCTTTACTTTGAATATTAATGCCAATATTTTCTCCTCCAACTATAATTTTATTAGAATAAGCCCAAACATTTAAAGGGCTTAATAAAAGCATTGTTAAAATAACTAATCTTAATTTTTTCATATTATCACCACAATATTATTATTACCTGGCTTCAAAATAAAATAAAAACAATAATTGGTTATTACCAAATATTGTTAATTATAATATATTTAAAATATCGGCTAATTTTATCTTTACTCTTTCCTTTGATCTAATATCTTCTATTTCATAATTTTCTTTATCGAATTGATTCCCTAAAACAATCATTTTTGGTGTTCCTAAAACATAAACATCATTTATTCTATTTCCAATCGATAATCCTTTACGATCATCTATTATAGCATTTACTCCATTTTCCATTAAATAATTATATAATTTTTCAGCTTCTTCCAAATTTTTTTCATTATAGATTATATGAACTTTATAAGGAGCAATATTATATGGTAAACAGATACCTTTTATTCTGTTGTTTTCCTTTAATACATTATTTTCAATTATACAAGCAATTATTCTTCCAACTCCTATTCCAAAGCACCCCATATAATAAGGTCGATCATTTCCTAATTCATCTTTAAAATATAAATTCATACTTTCAGAATATTTAGTACCTAATTGAAAATTATTCCCTAATTCCACAGCTTTATATTCTTTTAATTTACTTATATCTTGAATATTTAATTGAGATAGATATTCTTCTTTATTTTCAAACTCTAAAACTTCTTTATTAATACCTAACATGTTATCTTCATCAAACAAAACTGTATCTTCTCCTAATTCCGTTGCTACTTGGAACTCTTCGGCTACAGAACCCCCAATTACTCCATTATCACTTACAGTTGGCATTATTTTAATATTTAATCTTTTAAAAATATTTAAATAAGCTTGATGCATTAAATCATAAGTTTTTTGCATATCTTCTTCCGTTTTATCAAAAGAATAAGCATCCATCATCACAAAAGTTCTAGGGCGAAATAAATAACCTCTGGCTCTGATTTCTTTTCGAAATTTTTCTCCTATTTGATAATAAATAGCAGGTAAATTCTTATAAGAAAGCAATCTATTAGCTCCAAAAATAGTGGCGCATTCCTCGGCTGTTGGCGCAAGACCATATTCTCCTAAATTATTTTCTAAAGTAAACATAATATCTCCATCCTGAGTATACATATCCCAACGATTAGATTGTTCCCATATCTTTTTCGGTTGAAGTTTAGGAAATTCCACTTGAATACAGCCAATATTATCTAACTCTTCAATTATAATATTTTCTACATTTCGCTCTATTTTTGTCCATAAATTCCCATATCCATATATTCCACTTTCATATTGATATAATTCTCCTAGTTTCATTAAAATATCTTGTCCCGCATAAGACTCATCAATATCATCTAAATTAATTTTTTTAATATTTAATCTACTTAAACGCATTTTTATCCCTCTTTCTTTAAATTATATTCGTTATAAAAACAAAAAAAGAATAGCTCAAGGAGTCTTTTTAAAGACGGTGCCATCCTTTTATTTTCTTAATTCTTATAACGGTTAATCACCGGAAATGTTTACATTTCACTTAGAAGGTAGGAATTAAAAAGTATTCATAACTTGTTTTCACTATACCAAGCTCACTAATATGTTAACTAAATAATATTCCTTCTTTAATTCGCTTTCTAAAAAAATTATAACATATTATTAAAAAAACACCAATATTTTTTATTCTTCTATAACATCAAAATCCACTAATTCACCATTCTCTGTTAATATTTTATTAACTTTTTTTGTTGCATTATTTAATTTTTCACTACAATATTTCACTAATTTCATTGCTTCTGTATATTTATCAATTGCTTTATCCAATTCTGTATTTCCACTTTCTAACTCTTTAATTATTTCTTCCAACTTTTCTAAAGATTCTTCAAAACTTAAATTTTCCATTATTTCTTCTCCTTTACAACCGCAAGTAATTCTCCTTTACTTAATCTTATATTTATCTCATCATTAATACTAACATCATTTTGATTTTTTATAACTTTTTCATCTTTAGTTATTAAACTATATCCTTTATCTAAAATATTTAAAGGATTAATTAACTTTAATGTATTAATTAACAAATCTTGCTGATGTTCTTTTTTTTCTAAAATTTTACTTATTATACTATTAATCTTTAAATTATAATTTCTAAGTTCACTTTTCTTTGTTTCAAAAGAATTTAAAGGATTCTTTAAAATATAATTATTTTTCAACAATTCCAGTTTATTTTTACTTTCAATTATTTTACCCTCTATATTTTTTGTCAATTGATCTAACAAGTTATCCAATTTTTGTTCTTTTACTTCATATAAAGTCATTGGATTTTTTAATACATAACTATTTTTTAAATTATTTATCTTATTATGATTATTCCTTATTTCATTTTTAATAAAAGTATTCAAATGACTTTTCTTTTCATTAAGAAGATTAATTATTTCTATTTTAGTAGGCACAGCCATTTCTGCCGCTCCTGTAGGTGTTGGAGCTCGCATATCCGCAACAAAATCGGCAATTGTAAAATCAACTTCATGACCAACAGCACTAATAACAGGAATTTTAGAAGCAAATATAGCTCTTGCTACAATCTCTTCATTAAACGCCCATAAATCTTCGATACTTCCACCACCTCGGCCACAAATAATAACATCCAAATCATATTCATTGGCTTTTTTTAGTTGCCTCACTATTTCTGGTGCTGCTTCTCTTCCCTGTACCAAAGAAGGAAAAAGTATCGTTTCACATATCGGAAATCTTCTTTTTATCGTACTTAAAATATCGCGAATAGCAGCTCCTGTAGATGCAGTAATAATTCCAATTTTCTTTGGATATCGCGGAATAGTTTTTTTATATTTTGCTTCAAACAAACCTTCACTAGCTAATTTTTTCTTCAACTTTTCATATTCAATAAATAAATTGCCTAAACCATCCATTTCCATTTTTTCAACATATATCTGATATGTTCCTTGAGCTTGATAACAAGAAATACGTCCCTCAACTAAAACATTCATTCCATCTTCTGGCTTAAAATTTAATCCAACCGCTTTATTATAAAACATTACTGCACTAATTCTTGAAGTATCATCTTTTAAAGTAAAATAAAGATGCCCTCTAGTATGATTTTTAAAATTCGAAATTTCGCCTTTTAAATAAACCTTTCTTAAAAAACTATTTTCATCAAACATTACTTTAATATAATCATTTAAATCACTTATTTTAAGATACTTTACATCAACTACACTATTCATGTTATTCCTCTTTTATTTGATAATTTTATCTAAAACTGCATTAATTATTTTTTTAATCGCTTCATCACTAAATTTCTTTGCTAATTCTACAGCTTCATTTATGACAACAATCTCTGGTGTATCAGTATATTTAAGTTCAAATAAAGCAATCCGAAGAATTGCAGCACCAGTTTTATCAAGACGATCAATTGTCCAATCTTTAATATATTTATTAGCTAATAAATCCAACTCTTCTTGATGCGTAATCACTCCATAAACAATATCTTTAACATATTCATTTTCAATTTCCATATTTTCTTTAATAATATCATCTATATTTATATTTAAATTACTATTCTTCATTAAATCATATTGATACAAAATAACCATACACTTTTCTCTTAATTCACTTCTTTTAAAGGCCATAAAATCACCAAATTAATTATAACATAAAGAAAAAAAAAAACCTAGATTAGAACTAAGTTAAAATTCTTCAATTTTTCAAAATAAATGGTGAAGTACTTGTGCCTACCCCAATCTCTATTCCTATATTAGGATTTAGATATATTGATGGACGGAACACATACCCATGATTCAATATCATAGTGGTCGCACCGTAATTACGCACACTCCCACTCGAATTCACACCGAAAACATCATGGTTATAGGAAGAACTTGGTGTGATTGTCCATTGTTCATTACGACTGTTATACAACCAATTATTGTTCTTGCAATCACTTACACTACTTTCAGACCAATCATATAAACTTGTATTTAAACATGTCTCTCTATTTGGTGTTGTTCGTCCCGCAGTTGCATATCCATAATCACTTGGATACATTAACCCTACTCTCCCTGTCCATGTTGTTGGTCTCCCACTTGATACTGTTGTTCTCTTTCTAATGTATAATATTCTTTTGGAGTTTTTCCGATAGAATCACTTCCGCCTAAGTTCCAAATACTTTCACTTATCATTCCCTTCGCTTCTTCTATTAATCCTATACTACTAAAATCGCATGTCTTTGTTGCTCCTTTTTCACCACTTGGACAACTCCCACTTGTTCTATTCCAGTATGCTCCTTCATTTAATACCTTCTGTAGAGTACTATCACTCCAGTCATTACTTCCATATAAATTTGTTGATGAGCCTGTCCCACTTGGTTTGTTATCCCAAGAATATATCCCTATACTCTCATTTCTGATTAGTTTGACTTTATCTTCTTTCCTTCCATCAGGATTTTCAATATCTTTCATGACTCCTATTATTCGCCATAATTCATCATTGAACCTGACATAATTATTTGGATCTGCTCCAATATATCTTAAATTGCCAAAATCATCTTCTACTAATTCATCTGATTGTAAGTTCTTTAAGTATTCTATTAATGTTAGTTCCTTAAAATCTATATTACATTTGATTTTTTTTGCTCCATTAGGAGTTATATTAACTATTCCCCAACTATCTATATTCCACTCAGCTGTCGCTCCATCTTCACATGTCACACTATTTACTTTATAACCACTTGATTTTAACGGAAAAGCTTCTGTTGTTTTTTCACCATTTATAGTATAGGCTAGTTCTATATCTCCACTACTAAAATCTGGTATCTTTCCTCTTAGTACATTATAACTTTTTGTTTCTTTATATAAGGCATAACTCCTAAATATTAATATTCCTACTCCTAGTAGTGCTAAGGCACCTAGAGATAAAAGAGTGGTTTTTAATTTCTTATTTTTCTTAAAACTTTTTAATTTCATTTTTATCCCTCATTCTTTTCTTCTTATTATTACTTATTTACTTTACTTTTTTTGTCAGATTTTGTCATAACTTAAAATAGGTTATCCTATAGATATATAATAACTTATTTTAAGTTATACTTCAATAAAAAAATATAGAAAAATTGTTTTTCTATATTAAATTTGAATATTATTTTTTAATTATTAACGGAAATATCACCACAAGAGTTTTCTATTTTTAAAATAGTTTCGGCATCTCTTATGTTTTTATTTATTTTATTATCGCCTAAACTAGTTTTGGCTTCAATATATAAATCATTCGTAGAATTAATTTCAATGTCTCCATAATTGTTTTTAATATAAGAATCTTTATGTAAATCAAGATTATCGATAGTTATATCGCCACAATCTGCTTTTATTTGTAAATAATTATTGATACTTTTAATATCTATATCACCATATTTATTATGGGCAATTAAATTATCTACATTTCGAAGAGTTATATCTCCAGCTTTAACTTCTAAATTAGCTGTTATAACTTTTTTTATTTTAATGTCACCATAATTATTAATTGCTTTTATATCATTAGCTTCATCTATTGTAATATCGCCACAATCAGCATTTATTTCCAAATTTGAATTTAAAAATTCAGCTATATTTATATCCCCAAATTTATTAGTTACTTTAATATTATGATTATAATTCGATGGAAGATAGATTTCAACTTTAGAAATTGTCCTATTAAAACAAAAACCAATACAAACTTTTCCTTTACTATTTATAGTTAATTCATTATTATTAGAATTAATATTAGTATTATCTTTATCACCATATACTAAGACTTTTATCTTTTCATTATCAGAATGTTTGATATATATATCACTGGCATCAGTATTGACATTTATAAGTTTAAATTCATTTTCATAATTTTTATCAATTACTAATTCATTACTGACTTTTTTATATAAACTAAATTTAAAAATTTTATTTTTACCATATATTAAATTAAACATAAAAATAGTTAAAGTAACTGCTATAATTACAAAGATGATTATTAAAAAAATTATTAATCCTTTATTTTTCATTTTCTTTACCTCTTAACATAAATATTAATTTATTTATTTCTAAAACTAAAGCATAAATTATCCAAATAATCCAAGTAATATGCCAAGCCATTGTCATGAAACTAAATAATAAATATATTATTAAAAATATACTAGTAATAATATGATTAATTTGCTTTTTATAAGTATTATTATTTTCTTTTTTAGTATTAGTTTTATAAATCATACAGGTATAGACTATTATATAAGTTGCTAGACCACAAATTCCCATGAAAATAGCTGATGCAATAATAGGATCCATATCCATAACAGGTATCGATATCATTAGCCAAATTACGGAAAGAAAATAAAGAAATATACTTATGCTAATTCCCTTAGCTTTTTTCTTAATAATAGTTTCTTTATTATTTTCAAAAGCTTTATTTTCTTTAATACTTTGATCAAGTAATTCATCAGCTGAGATGTTATATAATTTTGTAATAGGTCCTAATTTATCAAAATCAGGAGTACTTTGATTTGTTTCCCATTTAGATATAGTTTGCCGACTTACATTTAAAATATCTGCTACTTCTTCCTGAGATAAGTTTTTTTCCTTTCTTAAATTTATTAACTTTTCGCCTAAATTCATTTTTTCACCTCTAAAAAAAATTATATAGCTTTTTATAGTAGCAATCTATATATTTTAGTTGGAAATTTGTCAACTAACTTTAACATTTAAAAAATCTGATGTCTAAAATCAGATTTTACCTTTTTCTTGTAATTTTTTTTTACAATTATTATAATTTGTTCTAAAAGTTTGTTCTTCTTCATTTATAATTCTTCTTTTATTAGAATCAAAATTATATCCATATTCATTAAGAGTTTCATTATTTATTTTTTCTAAATCATTTAAATACATTTTATCATAACATTTATAAAAGTAATCAATATGTTTACGCATAATATTCACCTATTTATATTATGGATAAAATGATTATTATTTATACAATTATTTTAAAACAAATGGTGAAGATGAAGAACCATTATTACCTTCTTCTATTATTGTT
>CAOLUI010000031.1:0-6492 GCA_948479395.1 uncultured Bacilli bacterium
CCATCAGCATTTTCTATATCTTTCATAACTCCTATTATTCGCCATTTCTCATTATTGAATGTTACATAATTATTGGGATTGGCTCCAATATATCTTAAATTGCCAAAGTCATCCTCTACTAACTCACTTGATTCTAGGCTCTTTAAGTATTCTACTAAATTAGTGTCTTCTAATTGTTCGGCATTAACACTTATTTTACTGATAAATCTTTTGTTCATAGATTCAGCATCACTGACACTTTCATCCATCCATAATCTTAATGTATAGTTTATTTCTCCATTTGGTTCTAACTCGCCATTCGTTAAAAAGTAACTTTCACTAGCTGTATAATCACTTCCTTTATAGGTTGGGGTTACAGCTTGTTTTGTACTTAGTATTTCTTTTGGTTCATTATTTAAAGAAATAGCAATATACTCACTTTTTAATTGATCACTTAATTCCATTACTTCTAAATTAACACTATAACTTTCTTTGGTATTACAAGTATTTTTTATTTTAAATTCGTATGGTGTTAAACTTTTAGCTTCCTCATCACTAATAGGATGAGTTTTTTCTAAACTTATCGCATCAGTTACATCACTTAATTCGATATCTAAACAATCAGTTTTTATTCTATTACTTGTTTGTTGAGTTTTATTAACTCGCCAAAAAGCATAACTGGTTCCTATTACAATTACTACTATTAAAAGTATTAAAGCAATTAATAAACCTATTTTTTTCTTTCCTTGAGTTTTATTTGCTTCTTCCATTATTTGTCCTCCTCTATTATATATCAATTATAAGTTATTTTTTTTATTTTAACAATATAAAAAATTAACTCCTTTTTATAAAGTTAATCTTTTTTAAAGAATATCTTGGTATTTTGGCTTTTCTTGTGATTTTAAAGAAATTATTTCGTGATTTTTAATAGCTTTAAAGATTAATTCATTATAGGGTATTAAAGATTCATATTCCTGGCAAAGTTTAATATCAGGATTAATAACAGGATGATCAGGAACAAAAATAGTACAACAATCTTCAAAGGGTAAAATACTGGTTTCATAAGCTTTTATTTTTTTTGATAAATCTATTATTTCTAATTTATCAAAACAAGCAAGAGGTCTTATAACAGGTATTTTTACAACTTCATTAATTGCTTTCATACTAGTTAAGGTTTGACTGGCTACTTGACCAATAGATTCACCATTAATAATTATTTTAGCATTTCTTTTATTAGCAATAATCTCAGTAATTCGATACATCATTCTTCTCATGATCGTTATTAAGTATTCATGAGGAATATTTTTATAAATAGCTTCTTGAATTTCCGTAAAGTTTATAATATGTAATTTAATTTCATTATTATATTTACTTAATATTTTAGCTAAAGAGATAACTTTATTTTTGGCTTCTTCACTAGTATGAGGAGGACTTTCAAAATATAAAGCCTCTATCTTTACTCCTCTTTTAATAGCCATGTATCCAGCAACAGGAGAATCTATTCCTCCACTCAACATTAAAATACCTTTACCTAATGTGCCAACCGGATACCCTCCTAAACCTTTAATTTTTTCAAAATAAATATAACTTTCGTTGTTTCTTAATTCTAGGTGAATTAAAAGTTCAGGATGATGAATATCAACATTTATATTTGTTAATTTTTTTAATAAAAAACTCCCAACTTTTTGACTTATTTCTACACTAGTTAAAGGAATCTTTTTATTACTTCTTTTTGTTTCTACTTTAAATGTAGTAAATTTTTTAATTTTAAGCAAATCTAATAATACTTCTTCTATTTTTTCTAACTCTAAGGTATCTAGTCCATAACCTATAATAATTTCATGAATACCAAAAACTTCTTGTAGTTCATTTATAATTAAATTTAAATCTTTCTCAAGTCCTTTAATAAACATACGACCTTTATCATAAATAATTTTAATGCTATAATTTACTAATTTTTGTTCAATATTATGTTTGAGAGTCCTAATAAACAAGTTAATATTTTCTTTTTTGGTTGTTAATTCACCATATTTGATAATAATTAATTTTTCCATAATTCCTCCAAATATTAAACTGCAATTAGAGTATTTAATTTATTGTAAACGGTTTTAAAATGAGTTAAAAATTGATTTATTTCATCAGTTGTAGTTAGGTAGGATAAACTAATTCTAATGGTTGTAGAAGCTCTTTTTTTATCATTATAAATAGCCATGACACTTGCTGATAGTTCTCCACTTGAACAAGCGGTATTAGTTCCTAAATAGATTTCATATTCTTCCATGGCATGAATAAAAGTTTCAGGTTTAATATTCATTAGGCTAATATTTATAATATGAGGGATAGAATATTTAGTTTTATTAATTTTAATGTCTTTATAATTTGATAATTCTTTAATAATTTTTTCATTTAAACGTTTTATAAAAGTTTCTCTTCGATCTAAATCTTGAGTAGCTAAGCGAATTGCTTTTGAAGCGGCGGCAATTAAAGGAGTGGCTGGAGTTCCAGGATGTAATTCATTTTTTTTACTACTTCCATGAATTATGGGTATAATTTTAACATTTTCATTTTTATATAAAATTCCAATTCCTTTAGGACCATAAACTTTATGGATCGAAAAACTAGCTAAATCAACATCTTTTAAATTAAGGGAAATTTTACCTAAACTTTGCGTCATATCACTGTGAATTAAACATGATTTATTTTCTTTTTTAACAATTTGACGGATCATTTTTAAGGGTTGTCTCACACCAGTTTCACTATTTACAGCACATATACTAACTAAAATGGTATCTGATTTTATTTTTTTCTTTAAGTCATCAAAATCTACTAAACCATCTTCGGTTAGATCAACATAACTAATTTTAAAATCTAAGGTTTCTAAATATTCACATATTTTATAAATTGAGGGATGCTCTAATTTAGAAACTATAATATGTTTCCCTTTTTTTTGATTGGCTAAAGCTACTCCTATTAAAGCTAAGTTATTGGCTTCAGTGGCTCCACTAGTATAAATAATCTCTTGAGGAGAAATATTTAATAATTCCCCTATTTGATTCGTTGCTGTATCTATTAAATCTTTGGCTTTTATACCTAAGTTATGAAGAGAATTAGGATTACCAATATATTCTTTACTTACTTTGTTAAAAGATTCTAAAACATCATAAGAGATGGGAGTTGTTGAACTATAATCGAGATATATCATATAAATCACCTTACTTCTTTAATTATAATCCATTATTTATGAATTTTCTATAATTATATCAACATAATTATTTTTTTTATTATATCAATTAATTTATTTAAATACATTATTTTTAATATTTCAAAGATAGAAATTTTTACCAAAAAAGATATCTTAACGATATCCTTCTAATAACCTTTTATGAATTCCAGGCTCCACAATATTTATAGCATTTATAGCATTTTCTAAACTATTTTTAAAGTTGCCTTTATAAAAATAGTTTTCGGCTTTGGTTAAACCATCATCTACTTCTTTATATATACGATAACGATTGCCATATATTATTGCTGTTTCGGCCATCTTAGCAGTTTTAACAACTTCTTTAGATGTATTATATACTTTTAAAACTAAATCTCTGGCTGTATCTACTCTTGTATTGAGAATTTTTATAGATATTGGAGTATTTTCTAATTCTATTATTATTTCATTTACAGCTTCACTAGCTTCGGATAATTCAACAAAATAATTTTCGGGAATAAGAGGAAGCTTATAGGAACGAATATTTTCTTTTGATTTTATTAAAATTTCTTTTATTTCATCTAATTGTTCACGCGCTCTTAATTCATCTTCTTTTAGGCTACCAATAGTACGAAGAGCTTTTTCTAATCTTTCTTCTGTTTTTGTCAATTTAACATTTACAATTTCCATTTCTTTCGCTAATTTAGCAAAATAAGATTGTTTACTACGATATATTTCAATTATCTCATCATACTTTTCTCTGATGTTTTTTAAATCATTATGTATTTCTTCAATGACTAAAACATCTTCATCGGATAAATCATAACTATATTTTATATCATCTAATTTTTGATATAAATTATTATTTATTTTGTTTAATTTGGTAACTTTTACTAAAATAGTTCGGGTATATTCTTCAAATATTTTCTTACTAATTCGTTCTTTATCAAAATCATTTTCTGTAGATTCAAAAAAATCTAAGATTGTTTTTAATTCAAAAATGGAATCTTCTAAATTTAAGACGTTTAAGCGTTGAAAAATATCAGAAAGTTTTTTATGTGCCTCTTCAATATTATAGTCTAATTTTAAAAATTCTAAATTAAATCCTTCATGTTCCATTTTTTCTTTGGCAATTAAAATTTCTTTTATTTTTTTAGGAATTAATTTTTTGCCCATTAAAATAATACTAGGGGCTTCTTCAATAACGATTTTTAAATTACCAATAGTATCATCAATAGCTTTTACTATTTTTCCCACTTCTTGATAAGCATTTTGTTCCATCGCTACTTCAAAAGCACTAAATAATTTATCCACATTTTCAAATTGTAATTCCATCGGAGAATTTACCACAGAAAATTCTTCTTTATTATTGTTATATTTAGCTAATATTTCACGATAACTTGCTTTTAATTTAGTAATTGTTTCACGATTTCTTTCTTCACTTAATGTTATTCCTCTGATTTCTTCTAATAAAAAATTAGATTTGGTTTTAACATAACATATATCAAGTTCAACCTCAGCTATTTTTTGTTTTAATTCTTTATATTTTTTTTCATTAAATAATTCTTCAATTTCCAATAAAGCATCGGTAATTTTAGGCACTTCTTCATCTTTAATAACTTTAAATCTTCTTTGCCATTCTTTATAAATTTCATTAGTTTCGGAGTTATTGATTAAAGGCTCGACTTTATTTAATTCCGCTAAAATACTTGCTGAAATAATCAAATTTTTATCTCTCTCTAAATTTTTTATTTCATTTAAATATTTTTTATTCTCTTTTTTATTGATAAAATTTAAGACTACTACGATAATAATTATAGAAATTATATAATAGCTTATTCCTAGTAAAATAAAAGTTGTTTTAGACATATAATCACTATCCCATTCTTTATTATTTTATCATAAAATTTTAAATTTGAGAAAAAATAATCTAATTTAAAAAATCCTTCAAATATTGATTTGTCTATCTAATTCTCTGGCATAATAAATTTCTTCAAAATACAGGTACAAAATCAATTTGGTACTTATAATGGCATAATCAAAAAAGATTTCTTAATATATTAAAAAAATCATAATCACAGTAGTTTTTTATCCATAGATTCTCTTTTCTAATTCCTTATTTCGTTTTATTTCAGTTGTTTACTAAAATAAAACAAATATTCTTAAATATTAAAAATAAGTCATCAAAGACAACTTATTATTTTTTTAAATAATTTATTCAATTTCTAAAACAAATGGTGATGCACTTGTGCCTAATCCTCCTCTTTCTATTCCTATATCAGGGTTTAGATATACTACAGGAAACATCGCAAATATCGAATTAGCAGATAAGATACTAAAACTTCCTGATGAACTCAGACTATACACATTGTAATAACTATTAGAATCAGGTGTCATTGTTACTTGTTCAGTACCAGTATACAACCAGTTATTGTTCTTACAATCACTTATACTACTTTCAGACCAATGAGATAAATTGGTATTTAAACATGTACTTCTATTTGTGGTTTCTCCTCCGCCTGTTGCATATCCATAATCTGAAGGATACATTAAGCCAACATTCCCTGTCCACTTTGTTTTATGTCCACTAGATACTGTTGTTCCTCTTTCTTTTTCATAAAATATCTTTGGTGTTATATCATATGCACTACTTCCACCTAAATACCATACACTCTCACTTATCATATTCTTCGCATTTTCCGTTAATCCGTTGGAAGTAAAATCACATGGACTTGATATATTGGCTATATCTGAACATTTCCCACTTGTTCTATTCCAATATTCACCTTCATTTAACACTTTTTTTACATTACTATAAATCCAATCATTGTTTGCAGATTGATATTTATTTGCAGCATCCCATGCAAAAGATCCTATTGAATCATTTCTTATTAGTTTTACTTTATCTGATTTACTTCCATCAGCATTTTCGATATCTTTCATGACTCCGATTATTCGCCAGTTCTCATTATTAAATTGGACATAATTATAAGGATCTGCCCCTATATATCTTAAGTTGCCAAAGTCATCTTCTACTATTTCTTTGGAATAATTAGACAGCATTTTAACATAATCTACAAGTGTTCCATCAAATTCAAATTTGAAATCTATATTACAACTTATTTCATGGTTATTATTAGAATTAATGTTTACGAGTCCCCATAACTCTATATCAAAATCGGCTATCACCCCATTTTTACACTCAACACTATTTACTTTTAAACCACTATCTTTAGTCGGAAAAGCATTCTTTATTTTACTTCCATTTATAGTATAAGCTATCTCATTTGTTTGGTTTATTACACTAAAAACAT
>CAOLUI010000031.1:6535-12897 GCA_948479395.1 uncultured Bacilli bacterium
TACAAGACCCCCCCCCCAGGATAGCTGTTAATCCTAGTGTTAGGAGGGCATTCTTTAGTTTTTTATTCTTCTTAAAATTTTTTAGTTTCATCTTATCCCTCTTTCTATTATTTAGATTATAGCATTTAACTTTTTTCTTCACAATAGAAAAAATGAAACTTTTAAATAAGCTTCATTTAAAAATTATTTGTTTTCAGGATTTAATATAGTAATAGCCATATTTTCTGAATCAATTTTTTTAATAACATTATTAACCGAGTTTAAATCGATATTTTCTAAATGTAATTTAACATTATCTAAAACTTTTCCAAATGATAATATATCTTCTTGTAAACTATTATTAACTCCCGTAATATCATCATATTTTAATACTAATGTAGCAATACTTGAGTTTATTTTACGTTTTAAACTTTTTTCATTTATTTCTAAATTTTTTAAAGTTTTTTCTATATATTTGATAGCTTCAGTGGGATATTTAGTTTCCATGGAAATTGTAATAATTAAATAATCTTCTAAGAATGATCGACTTGCATTTAAATAATTAATTAATTCTCGCTCCATTAAAAATTCTTTTAAATCACTAGTAGGACCAAAATTATTGTTTAATATTAAAGAAATAATTAAACGAAGTTCTATAGGATCAATATTTTTAAAGGCACTTAATGGTGTTTTTAAAGAGATCTTAACTTTAGGAATTTCAACATTCCCGGTTATTTCTGTTTTTTTGTTTACTATATTATTTGGTTCTTTTATTTTACGAATTTTAGGATTTTTATATTCAACAAACGTTTTATTTTTTAAATTGTCATCAACAATTTGAGATATTTCGTAAGGATTAACATTACCCGTTACAACTAAAAACATATTTTCAGGATGATAAAAGGTATTAAAGATTAATTCTAGATCTTCTATAGTCGTATTTCTAACATCTTCTTCGCTTCCTGTAATGGTTTCTTTATAATGGTAATTGTGAAAAATATTAGCATAATGATTAAAATATAATTTACTATTAGGCATATCTTCATCCATTTTTAATTCTTCAATAATTATGTTTCTTTCTTTATTCATAAGTTTTTTATTAAAGTTAGGAGTTAAAACAAAATCTAATAAATGATTTAAATTTTCTTTGATTTCATTGGTATTATAAACATAATAACAAGTATAATCAAATGTCGTAAAAGCATTAACTTCACTTCCATATTGGCTATAAAAATCGGTAGCTGTTGTTCCATCTTCTTCATAAAAATTTAAATGTTCTAAAAAATGAGCAATTCCTTGAGGAACTTTATGATATTTAGCTTCTCCATTTAATTTAAACTCTTGATGAATTGAACCATAATTAACACATAAAGAGCTAAAAACTCCATTTACTTTTTTGTTTTGCCAGATATATAGAGGAAGTTTATCACCTACTTTATCATAATAAATAGTTTCCCCGACACCTTTTATTTCTATTTCTTTCATATTACTCCCCCTTTCCTTTTAAAATATAAATAAAATTTAATTTTAATTTTTTTCCTAAATTACTTAAATTTTTTGGGGTAATATTTTCATATTTTTCTTGAAATTCTTGGATTAATGGGGTACCAACAATGGTATTAAAAGTATAGTTATTAATTAAACTAGATTGATTGTCAGTAATAACTTGTAAAGAATTTATTAATTGTTTTTTAGATGAAGTTATTTCTTCTTCCGTAATTAATCCTTTAGCCATTTCTTTAACAGCATTCTTAATTAATTTGATAGCTAATTCAACATTTTTACTATCTAATGAAACGTAAACATAATATAAGTTATCATATTTAGCACATATAGAAGAGACACTATAACATAATTGATTTTCTTCACGTAAAGATTTATAGATTTTAGAATTTAGTCCCCCACTACATAAAATATCATTAAATAAATTTAAAAAATAATAGATTTCATCGTTATTTAAATCGCCTAAATTAAATCCTAAAATTAAAGTAGTTTGACCAAAATTAGAATCTTCTTGAACGATTAATTCTTTTTTTCTTTTTTTATTATCAACAAAAGGAATAATTTGATGATTTTTAACACAGTTATTATGGAAATAAGTATCAATTATTTTAACAGTTTTATCCATATCAAGATCCCCAATTAAATAAATATTACATAAACTATTGTCAAAAAATTTTTGATAATAATTATATAAATCTTTTGCGGTAATTTTTTCAATTTCGTCTTTGGTTCCTAAAACAGATGCGGCCGAAATAGATTCTTTATCCATATTTTCTAAAGCTCTTCTAAAAGCATAATTAGTGGGATTTTCTTTTATGGAATCTATATCACTTAAAATTCTTTTTTTAATAATATTAAATGACCTTTCATCAAAAGCATTTTCTGTCACATTAGGATTTTCAATAATCTCAAAAGGAAATTTTAAAACATTTTTTAAATAATCTTTATCATTAATAAATTTAGGACTAATAAAATCATAACTAAATGTGGATAAAACCATATTACCAACTTTAGATGAAACACCATAGAAAAACGCTTGATATAATTCTTCTAATTTAATGACAATATCTTTTCTTTTGGGGTATTTTTTGGCTGAATGACACAGCATGTCCACTAAAAAATTCCGAAGACCTAACTCTTCTTTTTTAGCATTATCATAAAAAGTTATTTCCATGTGACAATTTTTAAATTTATCAGTTTTAATCGTATAAATGTTATAAGTTTCAAATTCATATTTTTTATAATCCATAATACACCTCATATTTAGTATACACCTAACTTATAAATATTATAGCATCGTTTTAAAAGAATAAGTATTTTATTTTTTCCTTTTTTTAAATCCGATAATTATTAAAAATATAATTAAAAGAAAAATATCTATAATTAAAAATATTTTTAAATAAAGATGAAGATTTTTGGAAGTTTTAGAGGAATCTTTAGAAGATAAATCATTATTAATTTCTTCTTTATCAATTTTAGGGGTTGGTTTTTTGGTTTCTTCTTCTTGTTTTTCCTCTTCCTCTTCTTTTAAAATGTTATTTTCAGGATAATAATTAGAATTATTAGATGACGGTTTTGATGATGAAGTTAACCAATTTACTTGAGCCGTAGTACTATTTATATTTCCAGCCAGATCTTGATAAGTAAATTGAAATTGACCATTTTCGGTAAATTCATAATAATTTTTACCATCATTATTTAAAATAATTATTTCTTCAGAAATACTATTAAGAGTAGCTACAACAAAGTTGGGATTATTTTTAGAAGGAGAAAAGGATATTAAGGCTAAGGGTGCAGTTTTATCAATCCAATCTACTTTAGCAGTAGTACTTCCCATATCACCATATTTATTCACATATTGAAAAGTAAATTCCCCATTTTCCGTAAAAGTATAAGTATCTTTTCCGTCATTATTAGTAATTATAATTTCAGTATTAGCATCTATTAACTTTACAGTAACATCTTTATTAGTTAGACTATTTATATCAAACGAACAAGTTGCTGTAGGTAGAATTCGCGTCTCTTCTTCTTTTAAGTGCTTTTTAGGATAAGAATTGTTTTGAGGTTTTAAAATTATGTTAAATAAAAAAATGGTGAAACATATTAATAAAATAATTATTATAATTAAAATTAAAAGTTTTCTTTTTTTCTTATTTTCATACATAATAAAAACCCGCCTTTAAATAGATTATATTTTATAGCAAAATTTTCGATATTTCAATGAATAATTTATTTATTAATATTATGTTTTAATTATTTTTTTAGACTTTTTACTTTACATTATAATTGAAATATATTAATTCGTTTGCTATACTTATAGAGTAATAATAAAGGAGGGCTATTATGGGTAGCAATGATATATCCCAAGTTAATGCTGCCTATATAGCATCTTGGAAACAATTAAATCCTAAACTAAGAGATTTAGAAACAGATGGATATTTTTTAAAATATTTAAATGAAGAAATAGATATTAGAGAGATATATATGCAAGATATATTAAATAACTCTAATTTATTTTATAGTTTAGATAGTATAGAAGAGCAAGATTTATTTAACATTATCAGAATTCATGTTGATGCTATTAAAATTAAAGAAGAACAATTAAAAAATAAGATGAGGAGATTTCAAAGTTATGAATATTAAAAATAATTTAATTACAACTGAAGAATATTTTGAGATTTTAAATAAAAATGATTTAACTCCAGAGGAATTAAGAAAAAAGGCATATTTTGAAGATTTTATAAAACGTTGTAAAAAATATGAAGCTTATATTTCACCTGCTGCCCAAAGTATTTTATCAGAATATAATTCTAAGACAATGGCTTTAGATAGTAAAGAAAATAAAACAATTTATGAAGAAAATGTTTTAAAAGATTTTCAAGCAGCTTTTGAGGATAATTTAGAAATTAATAAAACAAAGAAAAGAAAATTAGTTAAAGCTGGATATATAGATGCTTCTATTATTTTAGCGGTTTTATTAAATGTTGGATTTATTATTGCTCTTTCTCTTTTAAAAAAATAAAAAGCAATATAAATATATTATATTACTTGATTAGAATATCATTTTAAATGATATTTTTATTTTGCTTCTATTATTAATTTTATAGCAGTTTTTTGTTCCCCATTGATGATTATATCACTAAATGCGGGGATAATAACAAGATTTTCTCCACTAGGAGCTACAAAACCTCTTGCTATTGCAACAGCTTTAATGGCTTGATTTAAACTTCCAGCTCCAATAGTTTGAATTTCAACGCTTTTGTTTTCGCGATAAATATTAGCTATTGCTCCTGCTACCTTACTAGGATTTGATTTTGATGATACTTTTAATATTTCCATATTTCCTCCTTAATATTTAATATATTAAAGTATATGTTAAGAAATAAAAAAAATTATGCTTCTTCTATAAAATTTTTACTTTTATGAGGTTCATCAAATAATAAATCTTTAAAGTTTTGTTGTCTTAAAGCTTCATAAATCATAATAGCTACACTATTAGATAAATTTAGAGCACGAACATTTTTAGTCATGGGTATACGCATACAATTATTAAGATATGGTTTTAATATTTGGGGCGGAATTCCTGTACTTTCTTTACCAAAAATAAAATATATATTTTCTTGCTGATTACTGTAATCAAAGCTAGTATGAGGTTTGTGGCCATACCGAGTTAAAAAATAATAAGTTCCTTCATTTTGGTCAAAAAATTCTTGGATATTTTCATAAACTTTATACTGACATTTTTCAATATAATTGACGCCACTTCTTTTAATATATTTTTCAGAAAGGGAAAAACCTAAAGGCTTAATCAAATGAAGTTTAGTATCTGTGGCTACACAAGTACGCATTATATTGCCAGTATTTCCTGGGATTTCTGGTTCAAATAAGACTATATTCAACATAAAAACACCCTATTTTTTGATCTCATAAATATCAAGAAGCTTTTCAAAGTCCCCTATTTCCATTAATTTTTGATCTTCTCTAGTAATAATCCCTTCCTTAGCAAGATTACCATTCTGATAAAATAAAATAGTAGGAACTTGAGTTATTTTTTCGTTATCAAGATTTAAAGCTTGATTAAGATTTTCTAGATAGTTTGGTTCTTCTTTTAATGTAGTAACGTCAATATAATAAAAATTATCATTTAAATTGTATTTATCAATAACTTTTTTTAATTGTTTTTCTAATTTATAAACATTTTCATCATTACGATAACCAATATAAACAAAATATTCATTAGGAGCTTCAGTAAAAGTACTTTCAATCTCATTAATATCATTTACTTCTAAACTGATTGTATTAGTTCTTAATAAATAACTTTCACTATACTCATTTTCTTGATATAAATGATACCAACTAAAAAAATAATATGTTAAAAATATAGCTGATATGGAAATAAAAATAGCAATAATATAATTTTTAGTTGGAATATAATTATTTTTCTTTTTTGCCATTATTTATCATATCCTTTCAATATTTATTCTAACAAAAAATAGAGAAAGTAGCAATTAACTTTGTATATAATTACATTTTTTTTATACTAAACAAAACTTGCTAATAAAAATCAATAGTTTTTAACAATTTTTTTAAATTTGTATTTTTAAATATTTAAGCATGCTAACGCAGATCTATTGCTAGGTCTTTTTTTAACATATTAAGAAATAGAATTCACCATATTTCTAATTGTTTATATTTCTTTTTTACTATTCCATAATACATTCTTAAAAATTTGTTTAATCCAGCTATTTTAGCTACTTTCTTTTTCTTCCCTTCATTTTCTTTTTTTATCATAAAAGACTTTAATTCATTATCTGACCTACAACTACTTTTTATAGATTTCATTATTTCATATCCAGTTTTTCTCAAATATTTATTCCCTC
>CAOLUI010000032.1 GCA_948479395.1 uncultured Bacilli bacterium
TGCTCCTACTATTACTACTAGCATTAATGATATTGTTATCACACTTAGCATTATTATTCTTTTTTTATTCATTTATTTTTAGCCCCTATCTTAATCCCATTATATCATATAATTTTTGGGGATACTAAATAAATAATTAAATTTTCTTCTCAGTAATTAAATCACTTAAAGAAACAATGCTTAATCCTTTAAAATTTATTTCTTTTACTAATAATTTAAACTCTTCTAATTTCGCTGTTTCCTTAATTAAAATAATTGATCCACTTGTAATATTTCTTTTAGCTTCTACAATATTAGAGCCGCTCAAAAAAAATGTTTCTTCTACTAAAAATTTATGATTTTTTTTACAAAAATCTGGATTTAAAGATTTTATATAACAAATATTCTTATTATGTTCATTTTTATTTAATAAACTCTCTACATTACTATACTTTTCTCCATCATTATTAATTTGTTCAAAATAACTATTCTTTTGATAATCTCCCTCCTTAATTAAAATACTACCTGCTATTTTATTTTCTTCTAAATAGTTTTTTATATCTGAATTATTTTCCAATAAAAAAGCTACTGCTTTTTTATTCCCATTTCCTTTTTTTATAATCTTATCTACATTATCTTCTAATGAAATAGTAGGTTTAACCTCATCAAAAACAAAATAATACTCATTAAAAACTCCAAAAGATTTCATATTCACATAACTTTTTGTTTTATTTAATTTTTTTCCTCTAATACCTGGAATAATATAATCTCCTTCAATACTAGCATTTGTTGCATTAACTTCATAATTATCTGCAACCTCATTTATATTTTGCATAATAGGACTTTTATTTTGCATTAAAATAGCAATTTTTTCGGTATAATAAAAACTAAATAACATAATAGTTGCTAAGCCAATAGATTTATAAATTTTTTTCATCATCTTTTTTCACCTATTAAACTATATGTTATAAAATTTTATTTTTCCACTTTTTCTAAATCTTCTTTTTTATTACTACTCAAAAAAGTTATTTTTTCTGCTATAACTTCTGTAATATATTTTCTTACTTTTTTATCATCTTCATAACTTCTTGTTTGAAGTCTTCCTTTAATTCCCACAATATCTCCTGTATGACAATACTCACAAGTATTTAAAGCAATATTATTCCATAAAATACAACGAATAAAATCAGCTTCATAAATACCATCAATATTTTTAAAAGGTCTTGCTACAGCAATTGTTATCGCAGTCATTTTCTTTTCTTTTTCTGTTATTATTATTTCTGGATCACTTGTAAGCCTTCCTACTAATATTACTTGATTCATAAACTCTCCTTTCAAAAAGCATTAAATCAAATAAAAATAGAAAAAACAAATACAAAACTTTAAATATTTTAGACATTAAAAAAGCAAATTTTTAAAATTTACTCTATAATTTTTCATACTTTATTATTCCTAACTTGTTAAATATTAAAATGTAATAAAATTACTCTTTTAATAATCTATTCAATTCAACTGCATATTCCATTGGTAATTCTTTTTTAAAATCAGCTATAAAACCCATAATTAATAATTCTTTAGCTCTTTCTTCTGATAAACCATTACTCATTAAATAAAAAAGTTTTTCTTTATCAACTTTTGATACTGTTGCTTCATGAGATAAACAAGATGAATTATTAGAAACCACATTAGTAGGATAAGTATCACTTTTAGAATCTTTATCAAGCAAAATTGTATCACACTTTATCTCAGCCTTACTATTTATAGCCTCTTTAACAATATTCGTAGTTCCTCTATAATTAGCTATTCCCCCTGCCTCAGCAATCGATTTACTCAAAATATTACTCTTAGTATTCTTACCTAAATGAATCATTTTTGCTCCTGCATCCAATATTTGATTTTTTTTCGCATAAGCAATCGAAATAGAATTTCCCACCGCATAATCTCCTTTTAATATGCAAGATGGATACTTCATGGTTACTCTACTTCCAATATTACCATCAATCCATTCCATTTTTCCATAAGAATCTACAATTGCTCTTTTAGTTACTAGATTATACACGTCTGTACTCCAATTTTGAATGGTTGAATAACGCATTGTTGCACCTTTTAAAACAAATATTTCTACAACTCCTGCATGCAAAGAATTACTAGAATAACTTCTCGCTGTGCATCCTTCAATATACTCTAAAGATGCCTCTTCATCTACAATAATTATCGTTCTTTCAAATTGACCTAAATTTTTTGTATCAATTCTAAAATAACTTTGTAAAGGACGATCTAACTTAGTCTTTTTAGAAATATAAATAAATGTCCCACCACTCCATACTGCACCATTTAAAGCTGTATATTTATTTTCATCATACTTAACTAAAGAATTGAAATACTTCTTAAAAAGTTCTGGATACTTTTGCAAAGCTTCATCAGTACTTAAAAAAATAATATCTTTATTTGTTTTTTGTTTATGATAAATAACTTCACTTTCATATTGATTAGTTACTCCATCTAAATACTTATTTTCCGCATCTATTACTCCTAAATCACAAAAAGTATCCTTAACTTTTTTTGAAACATCCGCCCAATTACTTTTATTTTTTTCTTCTTCATTTTTATAATATAAAATATCATCAAAAGAAAAATCTAATAAAGGACCAAAATGAGGATTTTCTAGCTCTAAAAATTTTTCATAGGATTTAAGACGAAAATCTAACATCCAAGAAGGTTCTTTTTTCATATTAGAAAGTTCAATTATAAATTCCTTTGATAATTTCTTTTGCATATACATCACTACAAAAATTATACTACAAAAAAATTCTAAATAAAATAAAAAAGAAGCCTAAACTAAGCTTCAGTTATTGACTCATCAAAATCATCTAAATTGGAAAGATCACGATTATCCATTAATTTTTCTTCTAAAAATTCACTAGCTTCATCATTCATAAATTCCTTTTGTAAAAGAATTTCGATATCACTATATTGTTTGGCACCTGTTCCAGCTGGTATTAATTTTCCAATCAAAACATTTTCTTTTAAGCCTCTTAAATGATCAACTTTACCCTTAATTGCTGCATCAGTTAGAACACGAGTAGTTTCTTGGAATGATGCTGCTGATAAGAAAGAATCAGTTTCTAAAGAACTCTTGGTAATACCAAGCATTAATGGTCGTCCTTTCGCTGGAACTCCACCTTTTAAAATTACAGGTTTATTACCATTAGTAAACTCTCTCATTGATACTGTAAGACCTTCCACAAAATCAGTATCTCCAGCATCTACTATTCGTACTTTGCTAATCATTCTTGAAACAATAATTTCAATATGCTTATCAGAAATATCAACACCTTGCAATTTATAAGTTGATTGAACTTCTTTTAAAATATACTCTTGTGCTGTAAGTGGATCTGTAACAGCAAGTAATTCTTTTGGACTAATAGCTCCTTCAGTCAATCTATCTCCAGCATTTACAGTATCTCCGACATTTACGCGTACTTTCATATTATAATTTGTAATATGATCTCTTACTTCGACATCATTAGCAATTACAATTTTATTTTTTCCATTTTGATCTTCAATAGACTCAACTTTACCACTAATTTCAGCAATAGTTGCTTTTGCTTTTGGATTTCTGGCTTCAAATAATTCTTCAACTCTTGGTAAACCTTGTGTAATATCAGCATCTCCACCATGTGCAACACCACCTGAATGGAATGTACGCATTGTAAGCTGAGTACCAGGTTCTCCAATTGATTGAGCAGCCATAATACCTACTGCTTCTCCAGTTTCTACTAAATTACCTGTTGCCAAATTACGTCCATAACATTTTTGGCATACACCTTGTTCACATTTACATGTCAAAATACTTCTAATTTCTACTGTTTTAATTCCAGCTTTCTCAATTTTTGACACAATTGCTTCAGTAATCATTTCTCCCTTATCCAAAATTAATTCTTTAGTTTCAGGATTAATAATTTTTTGAGCTGTAAATCTTCCTAAAATACGTTCCGATAATGGTTCTATTACGGAACCATCTTTATCATTAATAAGATCGTATACTTCCACTCCATTTATCGAACCACAATCATACTCTCTAACAATAATATCTTGCACAACATCAACTAAACGACGAGTTAAATATCCTGAATCAGCTGTACGAAGCGCTGTATCAGCTGAACCTTTACGAGACCCATGACTTGATAAGAAAAACTCACTTACCTTTAACCCTTCCATAAAGTTAGAAGTAATTGGAATTTCAACTGTCGAACCATCTGGTTTAGCCATTAATCCACGCATACCTGATAATTGAACGAAGTTCGAAATAGATCCACGAGCTCCACTATTCATCATCATAAATAAAGGATTATCATAATCATCTTGAGCAATCGCTTGTAATTCAGCTTTAATTTTATCTTGTTGCGAATTCCATGTTGTAATAACATTATTATAACGTTCTTCTTCTGTAATTAATCCACGTTTAAATTGTTTATTAATCTTTTCTACTATTTCTTTTCCTTCTTGAATAATTTGTTCTTTAGATTCACTTAATTTTATATCTGATGCTGAAACCGTAATTCCAGCAATAGTAGAATATTTAAAACCTAAATCTTTTAATTTATCTAACATCTTAGATGTTTCTGTTGTTTTATATCTTTTAAATACTTGCGCAATAATACTTTCCAAAGTTTTTTTAACAAAAGGTAATTCGCATTTACGAGACGCTAATTCTTCTTTTATATTAACACCCATTTCAATAAAATACTTACTAGGTGTAATTCCTTCAATATTTTCTTTTGTAGGTTCATTAATATAAGGAAATGAATCTGGTAATATTTCATTAAATATTATTTTTCCACAAGTTGTAATTAAATACTTATCTTTTTGTTCATCTGTAAACAATTTATGCTTAAAAGATTTAACAGGTAAAACTATTCTTGTATGTAAAGTTATTTCCTTTCTCTCATAAGCCATTAATACTTCATTACTATCTTTATATACTTTTCCTTCATTTGGTTCAGCGGCTTTTTCTATTGTTAAATAACAATTACCTAAAACCATATCTTGACTTGGGGTAACAATTGGTTTTCCATCTTTTGGATTTAAAATATTATTAGCACCTAACATAAGTATTCGAGCTTCAGCTTTTGCTTCTTCACTTAAAGGAACATGAACTGCCATTTGATCTCCGTCAAAATCCGCATTAAAAGCAGCACAAACTAGGGGATGAAGACGAATAGCCTTTCCTCCTACTAATTTTGGTTCAAATGCTTGAATTCCTAAACGGTGAAGGGTTGGAGCTCGATTTAACATTACTGGATGTTCAGTAATAACATCTTCTACAATATCCCAAACACTATCATCACGAGACTCAATTAATTTTTTAGCACCTTTAATATTATGCGCTAGTCCTCGATCAACTAGACCATGTATAACATGAGGTTTAAATAACTCCAAAGCCATTTCTTTAGGAATTCCGCATTGGTACATTTTTAAATTCGGTCCAACTACAATAACACTACGTCCCGAATAATCGACACGTTTACCAAGTAAGTTTTGACGAAATCTTCCTTGTTTTCCTTTTAACATACTTGATAATGATTTAAGTGGGCGATTTCCCGCTGCAGTAACGCTACGTCCACGTCTTCCATTATCAAATAAAGAATCCACTGCTTCTTGAAGCATACGTTTTTCATTTTGTACAATAATAGTTGGTGCTCCAAGTTCCAATAATTTTTTTAAACGATTATTACGATTAATAATACGACGATATAAATCATTTAAATCTGAAGTAGCAAATCTCCCACCATCTAATTGAATCATCGGTCTCAAATCTGGAGGAAGAACTGGTAAAGCATTTAATATCATCCATTCTGGTTTATTATTTGATTCTTGAAAAGATACTAAACAATCCAAGCGTTTTACCAAACGAATTCTCTTTTGACCTGTGGCATTTTCTAATTCTTCTCGTAAATTTTCAACTTCTTTATTAACATCTACTTCTTTTAAAAGTTCCTGGATAGCTTCAGCTCCCATACCAACTCTAAAACAAGAACCATATTTTTCGTAATATGCACGATATTCTTTATCAGATAAAGTTTGTTTTTTGGCAAGTGGTGCATTTCCTGGATCTATTACCACATAACTGACAAAATAAAGTACTTCTTCCAAGTCTCTAGGAGACATATCTAAAACTAATCCCATTTTAGAAGGAACACCTTTAAAAAACCAAATATGACTACAAGGACTGGCAAGTTCTATATGCCCCATTCTCTCACGTCGAACTTTTGATTTTGTAACTTCTACTCCACATCTATCACAAATAACATTTTTATATCTTAATCTTTTGTATTTTCCACAACTACATTCATAATCCTTAGATGGACCAAATATTTTCTCACAATATAAACCATCACGCTCTGGTTTTAGAGTACGATAATTGATTGTTTCAGGCTTTTTAACCTCGCCATTAGACCACTCGCGAATTTTTTCTGAAGAGGCAATACCTATTTTAATTCCATTAATATTATTAACTTCTATCATAAGATATCACCACCTTCCATATTTTCCTCATCTATTTCTTCGGGAAATTCTAAATCATCCAAATTTGTTTCAAAATCTTCTTCTTCAATAATCTCTTCCATTACTTCATCTTCTGCATCTTGTTTTTCTTTTAAAGATTCATCATTTAGATCAATTTCTTCAATTCTAATTGTTTCTTCACTTTCTTCATCTTTTTCAATATCTTTCATATCCATTAGCTCATTATCATTATTTAATATTTGCATATCTAAACCTAAAGCTTGGAATTCTTTTATTAATACTCTAAATGATTCTGGTACTCCTGCTTGATTAACCGTTTTGCCTTTAACTAAAGATTCATAAACTTTAACACGTCCTACAACATCATCAGATTTAATAGTTAAAATTTCTTGTAAAACATGTGCTGCTCCATAAGCATATAAAGCCCACACTTCCATTTCTCCGAACCTTTGTCCTCCAAATTGTGCTTTACCTCCAAGAGGTTGTTGTGTTACTAATGAGTACGGTCCTGTAGCTCTAGCATGTAATTTATCATCAACCATATGGTGAAGTTTTACCATATACATAACTCCAACATTAACACGATTTTCAAAAGGTTCTCCGGTAAGACCATTAATAAGTTCAACCTTACCATCTTCATCCATACCAGCACTAGCCATTTCTTCATGAATATCATTTAGATTTGCTCCATCAAATACTGGTGTAGCATATTTTACACCTAGTTTTTTCCCAGCCATTCCTAAATGTACTTCTAAAATTTGACCAATATTCATTCGCGATGGAACTCCTAAAGGATTTAACATAATATCAACTGGTGTACCATCTGGTAAATAAGGCATATCTTCTTCCGGTAAAACAAGTGATATAACACCTTTATTACCATGACGTCCACTCATTTTATCACCAACTTGAATCTTTCGCTTTTGAATAATATAAACACGAATAATTTTAAATACTCCAGCTGGCATATCATCGCTATTTTCTTTCGTATAAACTTTAACATCATGAACAATACCATCGGCACCATGCTCAACTTTTAAAGAAGTATCTCGAACTTCACGAGTCTTCTCTCCAAAAATTGCATGTAATAATTTTTCTTCACTAGTTAATTCTTGAACACCTTTTGGTGTAACTTTACCAACTAGAATATCTCCTTCTTTTACTTCTGTTCCAATTCTTACAATACCCTCAGCATCTAAATTACGTCTTGCTTCTTCTCCTACATTTGGAATGTCACGAGTAATCTCTTCTGGTCCAAGTTTTGTATCACGACATTCAATTTCATAACGTTCTATATGTAATGAAGTATAAACATCATCTTTAACCAGTCTTTCATTTAAAATTACTGCATCTTCATAATTGTAACCATTATAAGTCATGAAAGCGACTGTCATATTTTTTCCTAAAGCTAGTTCTCCATTTTGCGTACTTGGTCCATCAGCAATCACTTGCCCCGCATGAACTTTATCTCCCACTTTAACAAGAGGTTTATGATTTAAACTACTAGAAGCATTAGTACGTTCAAAATTAGCTAAATAATATGTATCTCTTCCTTTAGCTGTTTTAACAATTATTTTTAAAGCATCCGCATATTCTACTACTCCATCTGCTTTAGAAACGACTGTAGATCCAGAATACTTAGCCGCTACGTGCTCTACTCCCGTTCCAACAATTGGTGATTCACAAGTTAAAAGCGGCACAGCTTGACGTTGCATATTAGCGCCCATTAATGTACGATTAGCATCATCATAATCCAAAAATGGTATACAACTTGTTGTTATAGCAACTAATTGACTAGGAGCCACATCAACATAATTAACTTGTTCACGTTTACACATTACATTATCGCCATTAATACGAACTAAAACTTCATCTTCAACAATTCGTTTATTCTCATCTAGTTTTACTGTAGCTTGAGAAATATAATAATCAGCTTCTTCATCCGCTGTCATATAAATTACTTCATCTTGAACAACACCCTCAATAACTTTTCGATAAGGAGTTGTAATAAAACCATATTCATTTATCTTAGCATACCCAGCTAGAGAAGTAATAAGTCCAATATTTTGTCCTTCTGGAGATTCTATCGGACAAATTCTTCCATAATGGCTAGCATTAACATCACGAACATCCATACCAGCACGATCTCTCGATAAACCACCTGGTCCTAAAGAACTTAAACGACGTTTATCAGTTAATTCAGCAATTGGATTAATTTGATCCATAAATTTAGAAAGTTGCGAAGAGCCAAAAAATTCTTTTAAAATTGCTGTAACAGGACGAATATTAATTAAAGATTTTGGCGTAACAGCATCTATTTCTTGAGTTGTCATTCTCTCACGAATAACTCTTTCCATACGTGCCATACCAACTTTAAATTGTTTTTGAATTAATTCTCCAACTTGACGAACACGTCTATTCGCTAAATTATCAATTTCATCAACGTTTCCAAATCCATCATGTAAATTTAAATAATAAGAAATCGAAGCAAAAATATCTGGAATTGTTAATCTTTTTATATCTACAGTTTGATCATTTCCAATAAGCTTAATAATTTTCTCTGGATTTTGTTTATCATAAACTTTTATCTCTTGAATCGTATTATATTGATCTAATTCTTCATTAATAATAATATTTTTTCTTCCAAAACCATTTTGTAATACTAATTTTATTTTATCTAAAATTTCTTTTGTTACTACTTCTCCCTTTTTAGCAATTATATCTTTTCCATCTTTAATATCCATTGCTAAAGTAGCATTTAAAAGACGATCAGCTACATTTAATTTTTTATTAAATTTATAACGGCCAACACGAGCCAAATCATAACGAAAATGATCAAAGAAACGCACAACTAATTGATTCTTAGCTGAATCAAGAGTAGCAGGCTCTCCTGGTCTTAATTTTTCATATATTTCAATTAAAGCTTCATCACTATTCTTAGTACTATCTTTTAATAAAGTATTTTGAAGATATTCATTTTCTCCAAAAACACTAAAAATATCTTCATCATTAGATAGACCAAGAGCTCTTAAAAAAGTTGTAACTGGGACCTTTCTTGTTCGATCAATTCTAACATACATTACATCACGAGCATCTAATTCATATTCCAACCACGTTCCATGATCTGGTATAACTTCTCCAGTTATAATACGACGCCCATTTTTATCAATTTCACGTTTAAAATAAATACTCGGACTACGTACTAATTGTGAAACAATAACACGTTCTGCTCCATTAATTATAAATGTCCCCGCATCAGTCATTAAAGGCATATCACCAAGGAATATTTCTTGTTCTTTAACCTCACCTGTCTCATGAATAAAAACACGTGCTTGAACCTTTAAAGGCGCTGCATAATTAACCATTCTTTCCTTAGATTCTTTAATAGAATATCTTGGTGTATCAAAAGAATAATCGCCAAAATCAATAGTTACATTACCTGTAAAACTCTCAACCGGAAACAACTCTTCAAATACTTCTTTTATCCCCTCTTCTAAAAACCATTGATATGATTTTTTTTGAATTTCTAACAAATCAGAAAGTTCCATTGTATTTCTTGATTTAGAAAAACTTCTTCTTTTTACATAATCTCCAAATTCTTGTAATTTAAAAGCCACGATTTCACCCCATCTAACATATTTTTTGAAACTTCAATTTAATTTAATTTTTGAAAAAAATTAACACGTCACCAATTTACAATTTTATCAGCATTAAAATTCCTTGTCAATCTATTTTTGCTCTAATTATATAAAATCCTTTTACTCTTTTTATAACATCAACTTTATATAATTCTTCCATATCTTTTATTGTACTTTTAGCACCCTGTTCTTTTCGAATTACAAACCATAACTCACCATTATCATTTAAAAAATTTTTAGCTTTTTTTAAAATATCATAAACTATTCTTTTTCCCGCCCGTATTGGAGGATTAGTAATTATTAAATCAAATTTTTCTTTTACATTTTCATAAACATTACTTACAAAAGTACAAGCATTTATCTTATTTTCTTTTATATTTTTTTCTGTTAAATGAACTGCTCTTTTATTAACATCGATCAAAGTAGTTGGAACATTTAAAACTTTAGCTAAAACAACTCCAATATATCCATATCCACAACCAACATCCAAAATACTTTCTATTTTTTTATCATTGTTATCTAAAAAAGTTTCAACTAACACTTTACTTCCAAAATCAATTTTACCTTTTGAAAAAACTCCATTATCACTTGTAAAAACAAATTGATAATCTTTATAATTATATTTAATAGTTCTAAACTCACTCTTTAATTCCGTGCTATTAGTAAAATAATGTTCCAAAAAATCACCATTCAATCTAAAGACTAACTATAACTCAAAATTATAAAGGAAAAAAAAAGAAAAGTCAATGAAAATCACCTAAAATTCATTGACTTTTGAATAAAAATATGTTTGTAGTTAATATTATTAATTTTTCAAAACAAATGGTGAAGTACTTGTGCCTATTCCTCCGTTCTCTATTCCTATACTCAATTCTAGATATACCGATGGATGGACAGCAAACGTATTGTACACAGCGCTGCTAACCACACCTCCTATCAAAATCACATAGAAGACAGCGTATCCATCGGGAGAATTTGGCGTAATCGTCCATTGAAAACTATTAGCTAACAACCAGTCATTGTTCTTACAATCACTTCCATCCCAATTGTATATTTCTTTATTCAAACATGTATTTCTATCTGTTTTAGCTCCGCCACTTGTTGCATATCCATAATCACTTGAATACATTAATCCTACTT
>CAOLUI010000033.1 GCA_948479395.1 uncultured Bacilli bacterium
ATCAAATTTTTAGGCAAAAGAAAACACTTATAAAAATTTATAAATGTTTATTTTTATATCAAAATTTCTATCAACTAATTATCATTTAACTAATAAAAAAAATGACTTTAATCACTTACAATAATTTTCTTTTTATTTTAAAAAATTACTAAAACTTTAGATAAATTTCTATCTTCCTTTTTTTTCTAATTCCGTTTCATCAATACCCATATAAAGCAGAGAATCTCTTACCTTTTTAGTATCATTAGGAGAATAAGGAGCATTTTTCTCTTTTTGTAATTTTATCATATCAAAATAAACATTTTTTAAAGTATCTTTATATGGAATTTTAATGATTTCAACACTAAACCCATTATTTAAATTTTTATCATCAACAATTACATAAGTTAAATAAGAATTAATTTGCGTAAAATAATCGCCATTTTTTTCTACTAATTTTGAATTTTCTCCAACACTACCAACATTAACAATAGCGCGCATTTTATCAGATAATACTATGGTTTTAGTTTTATCTTGTAAATCTAATTTATGATCTTTCTCAATTCCTACAAAATCTTGATGCGTATGGCCAACAAAAGAAATTTGTGGCTCAGAAGAAAAAAACATTTTTCTATAATCTAACATTTCTCGATCTTTATAACTAGTTCTACTATTATCTTGCAAAGGATTAAACATTTCTTCTAAACTTTCTGGCGTAGAATGATATAAATTAACCAACACTTTATTAACCATAATTTGTTCTTGAAGTGGAAGAGAATCTAAATATTCGATTCGCTCAAGACCCAATTTAGCCCTAGCAAATCGATAATTTTCATTATTAACCACCAAATCATCACAATTTCCCTTTAATATCAAATCAGCATTTTGACGTACAGCATCCACGACTTCACGAGGATAAAAATATTTTGTCACTAAATCTCCTAAACAAATAATTTTATCAACATTTCTCTTTTCGATATCTTTTAAAGTAATATTTAAAGCATCTATATTAGCATGCAAATCAGAAATAATTGCAATTTTTGTCATATAATTACCTCTTTTCTAAGGATTTCTTTATATATTCTATTATACATTATTAAAAATTATTTATTAAAATTAATAATAAAATAGACAAAAAATTGACAAAAAAAGAAAACCCTTTATATATTTTTAAAGAGTTTCAATTTCTATATAAACTTCATGATTATTTAAATCATATTTATCCCTTAGACTATCTTTAAATTCAATTTCAACTGCTAATGTTTCTTTTTTGATATAATCTTCAAATTTTTCTAAAACTTCTTGAAAAATTTCATCTCCTTTTACAAATATCTTAATCCTATCTGTAACATTATAATCATTATTTTTTCTTAAATTTTGCACTTTAGACACAAATTCTCTTGCTATACCTTCTAAAATTAAATCATTAGAAAGTTCTGTATTTAAAATAATAAAATTATTATTTTCCATTCCTACATTAAAGCCCTCTTTTGATTCAATTTTAATATCAATCATATTTGAATTTACTTTGTATTCTTCATTGGCAATCATTATTTTAATTTCCTGTTTATTGTTTAATCTTTCTATATCTTCTTTTGATAATTTTTCTAATTGTTCTTGAAATTCTTTGATTTTAGGCCCAAATATTTTTCCTACTTCCCTAAAATTTGGTTTTACAGACAAATTCATATATTCACTTAAATTATCTACAAATATGACTTCTTTAACATTTAACTCTTCTTTTATTAAAGGAATTAAATCATTTAATATTTTTTCATTTTTTCCATCAATTAATACTTCTTTTAATGGTTGTCTTACTTTTATTTTTGTATTTTCTCGTACAAATCTACCAATACTTATTAAACTTCTAACTAAATCCATTTTTTCTTCTAATTCTCTATCTATTAACGCTTCATTTACTTTTGGATAATTAGCTAAATGAACTGATTCTTCATTCGTTAAATTGCGATATATTTCTTCTGTAATAAAAGGCGTAATAGGAGCAATAAGTTTAGCAATACCAACTAAAACTTCATATGTAGTCATATATACACTTTTTTTAGAATCATTTAAAGTACTTCCCCAAAATCTATTTCTATTTCTTCTAATATACCAATTTGACAAATCATCAGAAATAAAATTAGTTACATACCTAACTACTTTATTTAAATCATATTCATCAAATGATTCAATTACATTTTTTACTAAATTATTATATTTTGATAATAACCACTTATCAATCTCTTCCCGTTTTTCATAACTTATTTGACATTCATCAATATCAATTTCGTCAACATTAGCATACATGGCAAAAAAATTATAAGTATTTTTAAGCGGATTTAAAAACTTTGAATAAACTTCCTTTAATCCTTTAAAATCAAAACGAAGTGGCGTCCAAACAGGAGATACATATGGAAGATAAAACCTTGTTACATCAGCACCATACTCTTTCATTGTTGTAAAAGGTTCTACAATATTTCCTTTACTTTTACTCATTTTTTTCCCTTCAGCATCTTGAACATGAGCATTTACTAAAACATTCTTATATGGCGAACATCCCTTTAGAAAGACCGAAATTACAAGTAAAGTATAAAACCATCCTCTAGTCTGATCAATTCCCTCACAAATAAAATCCGCCGGAAATTGAGAATTAAAAAGTTTTTCATTTTCAAAAGGATAATGATACTGGGCAAAAGGCATTGATCCAGAATCAAACCAACAATCTAAAACATCCAAAATACGCGTCATTTCACTTCCACATTTATTACATTTAAGTTTAATATCATCAACATATGGACGATGCAATTCAATCGCTTTTTCATCAATCGGATTTATCGCCATACTTGTTAATTCTCTTCTAGAACCCACCATAACTTCATGGCCACAAGAACATTTCCATAATGGAATAGGTGTTCCCCAATAACGATTTCTTGAAATCGCCCAATCCTTTAATTCCTCTAACCAGTTGCCAAAACGCTTTTCCCCAACATAAGAAGGGTACCAATTAACTTTATTATTAGCCTCAATAATTTTATCTTTAAATTTAGTTGTTTCAATATAATAACTTGGTTTAGCATAATAAATTAAAGGTGTATCACATCTCCAACAATGCGGATAATTATGAACCATCTTTTGTTTTTTAAATAGTTTATCATTTTCCTTCAAATATTTAATAACATCCAAATCCGCTTCAAAAACGAATTTTCCCTTCCATAATCCTTCATTATAACAACCATCTTCTCCCACTGGATTTAAATATGGCAGATTATAATTTTTACCTACTTTGGCATCATCTTCCCCAAAAGCTGGAGCAATATGAACAATACCTGTTCCTGAATCCATTGTGACATAATTATCACATGTTACAAAAAAAGCTTTTTTATTTACCTCTAATTCCGGTATTAATTGTTCATATTCTTGATATTCTAAATCTCTTCCTTTATACTTTTCTATTATTTTGTAATCATTCTCTAAAATATTAGATATTAATTTTTCGGCTAAAATAAATTTTGTTCCTCTTGATTCTACTAAAACATAATTTTCTTCGGGATTAACGCACAAAGCTACATTTGCAATCAAGGTCCACGGAGTTGTTGTCCATACTAAAAAATATATATCACTATTTTTCTTTTTCATTGGAACAATAACTGTTTCAACACTAGTTTCTTTATAACCTTGGGCTACCTCATGAGAAGCAAGTCCGGTACCACATCGTGGACAATAAGGAAGAATTTTGCTTCCCAAATATAAATATCCTTCATCAAAAAATTTTTTAAGAATCCACCATTCTGTTTCAATATAATCATTATTATAAGTAATATAAGGATTTTTTAAATCGATAAATTGGCCCATTTTACTAGTAAGTTCTGTAAAAGTCTTTTCATTTTCCCAAACACTTTCGCGACATTTTTGATTAAACTTATCAATCCCATAATTTTCAATATCACTCTTACTATTAAATCCTAATTTCTTTTCCACCTGTAGTTCTACAGGAAGACCATGAGTATCCCACCCAATTTTACGCAATACTTTGTATCCTTGCATCGTTTTATATTTACAAAAAGTATCTTTTAAAAATTTAGCTAACATATGGTGAAGTCCTGGATGCCCATTAGCTGTTGCTGGTCCATCATAAAAAACCCAATAAGGAGCATTTTCCCGATTTGCAATAGTTTTATCTAAAATTTCATTAACACTTCCCCAAGAAGCTAAAATATCTTCTTCTACTTCATTAACTAATCTTTTATCTAAACTTTTAAAATTCTTCATAACAATCTCTCCTTCTATCTTTTTAAACTATCTAACATAAACTCTTCTTTAGCCGCATTTATAAACTCTTCCATTTCCTCATAATTAATATCTAAATGTAAGCCTTGTTTTTTATTAAATTTAGCCAAATGCAATAAATATTCAGGATAATCACTATAACCTAAATACGCTTCCAATTGTTCACAACTAAGAAAAAATTCTGGAAAATATATTAAAAAAGCACATTGTTCTTCTTTCAAAAAATCCATATCATAAACAATATCATATACATTTAAATTTTCGATAATCAAAATTCCTTTATCTCCTAAAATATCTAACAACTTATTTCTTACATCATCAGTTGCAGCATCAACAGGATAATCATCATAAGAAATTGTTTCATCTATTTCTAAAGCCAAGCTACGACATAACTTTGCAAATCTTGGTGATTTTTTCATATGATCTCGATAATACTCAATATGAAATTCAAAATTAGTTATCGGAATCTTCTCTATTACCCCATCTGGATAAATTAAAATTATAGCATAATTTTGTAATTCTTTCATTTCATTTCCTCCAAAATAAAAAGGTCATACCAAAGGACGAAAAAATTCGTGGTACCACCTTATTTTCTTCTCTTAAATTATAACGCATTCTATCTGCGAAATATCTTACTCTTTTCAGATATTTAACTCTCAAGTGATTTTCTATAAGCTTTATTTATTTGTTTTCACCAACCACAAACTCTCTTTTAAATAAATACTTATATACTCCTCTTGTTCTTCGTTTTTCTTAGTATATTATTTTTATTTTTCTCTGTCAAGCTGCACTCACAATATTTCGATATTTAGTTATATAAGCATTTAAAGCTCTTTTGTATTCTTCTTCCGTATCTAACCCTACTAAATATTCCTCATTTTCTTCAATTTTTCTAATACATACTTGCTTATTCTCTTTTTCTGTTACTGAAGCTAAATATACATAATTGATTTTTTCAATTTCCAAAATATCTAAAATTAAATAATCTTTAGAGTCTTCTAGCGTTACTATTTCCATTTAAAAGATGCCTCTTTTCTTCAATCAATTTATCTCCAACATATTTTTTCCATGCTTCTTTATCTGCTAAATTATTTTTATGTAAAAAATCATCGATATTCTCATAATTTGTTCCATACATCTCATTAAAATTAATTAAATACGTATCTATATCATGAGTTTTGCACCATTTATCTAAAGAATTTAATGCTAAATAAAAAGCAACAATCGGATCATCATTTATTTCACAAGCACTAGCTATTATATCTTTTTCATCATGCCAATGAATTGTTTTAAACTCTTTAACTTCTTCATCCAACACATTTTTAAAATGAGTATTAGGTTTAACATATACATTATTAAACTCATTTAATTTCCCATTCAAAAATCTTTCTTGCTTAAAATCTACAACCACATCCTTAGCTATTCTAATAATAGTAGGAGAAGCAACTCCACCAGCAATCACAAACAAGCAAGCTCCTACCGCAAAAGCTTTTTTAGAAATATTTACCCTTCTTCTTTTAAACCTTACTTTATCTTTAATACCCACACTACTATCTAAAGTTTTTTTTGAAACTTCATTTATATAACTAATATTATCACTAATAAATTCACTTTCTAACTCATCTAATTTATTAAATGTTTCCTCCTTAAGTTCATCAAGTTGCTTCATTAAATCTCTTTCAACCATTTGTCTTTTAGTCTCACCTGATAAATACCAATAATCACTTTTGGGCATCATATCACCTTATTCTCTATTACAGATAATACACTTAAAATAGCAATTTTGTCAATCTTCTACCTTCAATTTCTTCGATTTTCACTTATAAGTTCCATATCTAAAGTCAACTGTTTTATTCGTTCGATTATTCTTCTTGCTTTAACAAAATCTACTCCATTATTTACTAAAGATAAATGTTGTTCTAATTCTTTTATAGTCAAATTAGAAGTAAAAAAAGTTGTTTTATGATTATTCATTCTATTTTGTAAAATAGTTCCTAATACTTCATCTCTGCTCCATTCTGTAACTTTTTCAGCCCCAATATCATCAATAAGTAAAATATCAACATTCATAAAATTTTTCATTTTATAAGCAAAATTTTCCCAATCTTCTTTTAAATCCCTTAAAGCATCTGCCCAATAAATAACCGAAATATGAATATTTTTATTTTTTTCTAACTCATTTAATAAAGCCGTTAAAAGATAAGTTTTTCCTGAGCCAAAACTTCCATGTAAATATAAACCTTTAAGATTTTTAGCTACTGAAAAATTTTCATAAAAATCATCCATCCATTTTATTACTTTTAATTGATTTTTATCTTTCGTATCAATATTTTTCATTGTTATTTTCTTAAGCATTTGTTCGTTAGTTTCTTTTTCTTCAATAATTTTTAAATATTTACAAGGTAAATAAGTAAAGTAAATTCTTTTATTTAAAACTTTAGGATACGTAATATGACCTTCCAACTTATTTTGACACGCAAACAAACCTTTACAATTTTGGCAATTTTTCATTTCTTTGGCACTATCTTCTAATTTAGAAGTATATTTAATTAAATCATTAACATTCATTTTTAATGAGGTAACTAAATTAGCAAAAATTTTATTCTTCATTGCTTCTTTAAAATTATCCTCTAACTCTTTATTTCTTATATCCAATTTTGTTACTTCTTTTATTCCTTGCACCATCATCACCTATTTATATTTATTTAATATACTTTCTAATTCTTGTTCTTCTTCTTCACTCATATTTTCCTTTTCTAAATTTTCATTAAACCAAACTGGTTCAGGAGCTTTTTGGATTTTGGGATCTTTAGTTTTTTTATTATACTTTTTATGTTCTTTTTCCGCTACCATCATCGCATCACTTGCCGTTTCAATTTTCATTCTCTTCCACTGTCCTGCAATAGTCTCTACAAAAGCTACATTCAATTTATTATTATTTTTCTTTAATACATAATCAATCAATACATTTACAACTGCGGGTTTTAATCCTAAATCAATTAATAACATCTCTAGTAGTTTTAAATCACGATTAGTTGGATTACTTCCTCCATATTTACTTCTTAAAAAATCATAAGGACTTGTATTCTCAAAAACCCCAATAATCTTTCCTCGCTTTGAATTATCTCCTAACGGATTTTTTAAATATTCTGGCTGAGTTCGATAAACCAAAGTAGGTAATTTTCCATTATTATTATATTGATAATATTTTCGGGCATTCTTTCTTAAACTTTCCTTATCTATATATCCTTTTTCATTAATAACAAGCCTTAACAATTCTGTCATTTTAAACGTATCTAAATTATAAATAAAAGCCAAATTATTAATTAATTCTTTTAACTTCTTGTTAAAACTTCTCTCATTTAAAACCCCTTTAGGAACAGATGATAAAATTAAATCAAAATCAACCTGATCTTGTACAGTTAAAACTATTTCATTAGTTCCTATTGCTTCAAAAGAAACATCATTACTTGATTTATAAGTATCATTTAAATTAGAAGTTATATCTTCATAATCTTTTAAATCAATTTTAAAACTTTGAAATTCTCTTTTTAATAAATCATACTCATATTTCCCTAAATTGTTATATAACACTACACTTAAAATCGGATGTGAAAAAAACTCTTTAGGACTCATCGGAGAATATAACTCATAAACATAACTATTTGCTTCTCCTGTTTTTATATAAGTTTTAATTAATCCCACACCCTCTAAAGCACATCTCGCTCTTTTAATATTTTCCAAATCACATTTTAAAAGTGTCATTAAATGATGATGATTATAATCCATACTAACAATTTCCAAACGATCTAAATCACGCCATAAAGTTAAATAAAGACTAACTGCTGCAAATCCAATAATTGGTTCATATAAGCTAATAATATTTTTTCGTTCCCTATCAGTTAACATTGTTTTATTAATAACAACATACTTATCTGCTGGCAGTAAAGTAATTAACTTCATAACTTAAACACCTCTTATTTATTATAAGATGAAACCTATTTTAGTACAAGAAAAAAGCTTCTTAAAAATTTAACAAGCTTCATCACAACCCACTTCATAAACTTTATTAATAAGCTCTAAATATTTATTAGAAAGTTCCTCTTGTTCTACATTTGTTAACGCTTCATAAGGATCAGTTTGACTTTCAACAGTCGCTACATGTATTCCAACTATCTCGCCTTTTTTTATTCCTATTACTGTTGGAGCAAGAATTCTTTTTTCTTTGGTATCAATCATTTTTCCTTCATCGTTAGTTAAATAAAACGGTTCTAAAACATCATCTAAAATATCTAGCATTTTATAATAACTTGGTGTCCCCTCTTTTGTTACTTCTACTTTATTTTTATCATTTAACACTAAAACATCTCTAATATCTGAAATATTTAAATAATAAAGTTTATCTATTCCACTATTATCAAGCGTTTGTAATAAAACAGGAACCATACTTCGACACCAAGGACAATCAGGAAATCCCATATAAATAAGACCTGTTCCCTTTTCTAACAATTCTAAAGTCTTTTCTTCTGATACTATTTCTACTGGATTATCATCAGCAATCACCAATTCTTTATGAGTCTTTCCATTTTTTTCATTAACCACATTATTTAATGACTCATATTCATTCTTAAAATTTATAGCATCGGTATTAACACTAATATTTCCCTCTTTTTTATCTTTAAAAGTAAATATTCCTACTACTATCATAAAAGCCAATAACAATATTATTATACTTAGGAATAATTTCTTATCTTTATTCATTTATTTATCCTCCAACAATAAAATTTTATCTTAATTTATTGGATTTTGCAACATTTCTTCTATTTACTCTATTATATAATATTGATTTGGTTAAACACAATGATGAATCTCTAACCACAAAATTATTTTCTTGATAAACATAATATTCCAATATATATATCATTTTATTATTTGTTCCTTGATTTTTATAAACAAATCTTTTTAAATATTCTAAAGCTAATTGCATTGCTATATGTCTTTCTATTTCCAACTCTTTTTGAAAAATTGGCAAATTTATTTTTTCAAAATTACCTTCTAACATAAAAACATCCATCAAAAAATACTCTAACTCTAATTTTAAATTTTCTTCATCAATTATATTAGGTAAAAAATCTAAATTTTCTTTTTCTTCTATAATTCGTATCTTTCCTGAAACTTTAAATTTTTCAAACTCATCAAAATCCCGAAGGTGTTTTTTTATTTCTTCAGATCTTATTATGATATATTCTGATAACCTAGTACCAACATTCTCTTTTACTTTTTCATAAATTGCCATTTGCCTTTCACTCAATATAAACTTATTAGAAAAATTATATACGATAAACATTTCTAATTTTGTTACAACATCTTGAGGTAAACTATCTTCTTCTAATCTATTATAAACAAAGTTTTCTAAATAATATAAAAGTAAAACACAAAAAATTCCTCTTTGATCTTCCTCTAAAAAATCTAATTCTCCTTTTACAAAAATATCATTAAATGCTACTTCACTTACTAAATCTTTTATATCACCTAATAAATAATTATTAAATTTTTTTAATTCTTCTTTATTTATAGCATTATTAATTTTATCCACTAAATCTTGGCCTCGAAATACTAAATAATTATTAACTCTTAACTTACTTCGATCATTTATTTTACTTTTAATTGTTCTATAATATATATCTCTAAAAGAAACAGGATCCATAAGTATTAAATTTTCTATCTGCTTTATTCTCTTATTTTCTAATTCATATCCTATTCCATTATTATAAATATACCTTTGTAAATAATCTAAAAACAACTTACATAATTTATGAAATTCTGAAGAAAAATTTTCAAGAAAAGCTAAAAACTCTTCTGTTGTTAATTCATCATACATTTGAAAAAAAGTTTCTATAAAAACTTCGAAATCTCTTTTTACTTCAAAATTTAATTTTCCCGCTATTAAATCATTTTTATACTTATTCAAAAAATCTAACTTTGTTTGAAAATTTTTTATTTCTTTTCTTACAAAAGCAACCAAATAATTATCTCTTAAATTATCTAACACTCTATTATCTTCCCAAAAAGATAATTGACCATCTATATCTTCTACAAAAAGATCACTCATTAAAATCACCAGCTTAAAATTCAAGTATAGTTATTATAACAAAACCTATATTTTTTGCAATCAAAAAAATCATCAAATATTGATGACTTAATAAACTATTTCTTTAAAACAAATGGTGAAGTACTAGATCCTGTTCCTCCACTTTCTATTCCTATACTTGTATTTAAATATACTGAAGGGTATATTGCAAACGTAATATAGGCACTAGCACTATTCACAATTCCTTTCAAGGCCTTAAAGTAAACGCTATCAGCACTAGAAGAATTCGGCATTAATGTCCATTGACTATTATTGCTATACAACCAATCATTTGTTTTACAATCACTTACTCCACTTCCATCCCAAGAATTCAAAGAGGTATTTAAACATGTTGCTCTATCTGTTGTATACCCACCACTTGTTGCATATCCATAATCTGATGGATACATTAATCCAACATGCCCTGTCCATGTCGTTGGTCTTCCGCTATATACTTCTTCTCCTCTTTCCTCTGTATACATTCTTTTAGTTAATCTTTCACTAGGTGCCACATTAGTTCCACCTAAATTCCATACACTATCACTTATCATGCCCTTAGCATCATTCGTTAATCCTGAATCACTAAAATCACATGTTTTTATGATTCCATTTTGATCACTAGGACAATTTCCACTTGTTCGATTCCAATATAAACCTTCATTTAATACTTTTTGAAAAGCACTTGTACTCCAATCATTACTTCCATATGCTCCAGCATTATCCCAAACATAATCTCCTATACTTTCAATTCTTATTAACTTAATTTTATCTTCTTTACTTCCATCAGGATTCTCTATATC
>CAOLUI010000034.1 GCA_948479395.1 uncultured Bacilli bacterium
ATTTATTTAACTTATTATAACCCCCCCCCGACATTAATGCAATAAAAAAATCAGATTACTTATTTTCATCCAATTTTTTTAATTCTTCTTCTAATTCTTCTCGACTCATTTTAGTATAGCCCTTTATTTTATTAGCTTTTGCAATTTCTCTTAATTTTAAAAGAGTAGGTTCTCCTTCTTTAGTCGTTTCTAGATCTTCTTTAATTTCACCTGTTGTTACTAATGATTCGATTTCTTCTTTAGTTATAGTTTCTCTTTCTATTAAAGTTTTACTTAAAAGCATAACTAAATCTTCATTTTTACTTAAAATTCTTTTCGCATCAGCGTAACAATTTTCAATAATTTTGCGAGCTTCTCGATCGATTTCTAAGGCTACTTGATCGGAATAATTTTTAGATTTATTATAATCTCTACCCAAAAATACGCCTTCAGATTTTTGTTCGTATTGCATAGGGCCTAGTTCGCTCATTCCATATTCTGTAACCATACTACGTGCTAAATTAGTAGCTTTTCTAAAATCATCACTTGCACCAGTAGTTATTTCACCTAAGAATAATTCTTCAGCCGCACGACCTCCTAATAAACCTGTAATAGTTGCTAATAATTCGCTTTCAGTCATTACTGAAATCTTTTCTTCTTTTGGAAGCATCATGGTATAGCCACCTGCCATACCACGAGGAATAATGGTAATTTTATGAACTTCATTGGCATCTTCTAATTTTATTCCTATAACTGCATGTCCTGATTCATGAATACTAACTAATTTTTTTTCTTTATCAGTTATTTTACGACTAGTTTTAGCAGGCCCCATTAATACGCGATCAGTTGCTTCATCAATATGATCCATGGTAATTGCATCTTCGTCTTTTCTTACAGCCAACAATGCTGCTTCATTAAGTAAATTTTCTAAATCAGCTCCACTAAATCCAGGAGTACGAGCACTAATATTTTCAAGTTTTACAGTATCAGCTAAAACTTTATTACGAGCATGAACTTTTAGTATTTCTTCTCTTTCTTTCGTATCTGGAAGATTAACTGTTACTTGACGATCAAATCTTCCAGGTCTTAAAAGAGCCGGATCCAAAACATCTGGTCTATTAGTTGCTGCAATTATAATAATTCCTTCATTAGCCCCAAAACCATCCATTTCGGTTAATAATTGATTTAAAGTTTGTTCTCTTTCATCATGGCCGCCACCAAGACCAGCGCCACGTTGACGCCCAACTGCATCTATTTCGTCAATAAATATTAGACAAGGAGCATTTTTCTTAGCTTCTTTAAACATATCTCGAACACGACTAGCTCCAACACCAACAAATAATTCAACAAAGTCTGAGCCACTAATATAATAGAAAGGTACATTCGCTTCTCCTGCTACTGCTTTAGCAAGTAAGGTTTTTCCAGTTCCTGGAGGACCTACAAGTAATACTCCTTTAGGAATACGAGCACCTAATTTTTGAAACTTTTTAGGATTTTTTAAAAAATCAATAAGTTCTGATACTTCTTCCTTTTCCTCTTTTAATCCAGCAACATCCTTAAATTTAACATTGCCACCATCTTCAGAAAGTTTAGCTCGACTTCTTCCAAAATCCATGGAATTTTTATTTCCACTAGCCATTTTTGTAAATAAGAAATATGAAGCCACAACAATTATTAATAATGGTAATATGTTTATTATTATATAAAGAAAGGATACAGTACCTGGATCTTTATTAGTATTATAAACCTTTAGATCTTTTTCTTTAGCATAATTAGTTATTTCAGTCAAATCTTTTTCTACTACTTTAGCTGTAAAGGTTTCTTTTTCTTTATAATTATTTAATTTACCTTCAATGTAATAAACTGAATCTGAACTACTAGGTGTTATTGTTATTTCAGTTACATTACTATTTTCTAATTCCTTTAATAATTCTCCAGTTGTAAAATCATGATTAACTGATCCACCAAAATTAAGAACAGTTAAAACAAAAAATATTACAACTACTAATATAAGATAAGGAAATAGATTTTTTAATGTATTATTTTTATTTATCATAAATATTTAATTCTCCTCACTAATCACATATTTATATATTATATCATAAAATTCATTATTATTCTTGTCGAATTTTGATTTTTTTAAACCAGGAAGCCATAAAATTGTATCATTATTATCAACAATGATAGGATAAGTATCTCTTTTATCTAAAGGAATTTTTTCATCAATAAAAATATCTTTTATTTTCTTTTTTCCATTCAAATTTTTTATTTCTATATAATCACCTTTTTTTCGATTACGAACATAAAGAGGTAAAGAAATTTCTTGACTATTTAAGCGTAAAACAAAATTACTTTTAACAATGTTAGTAGATTTTATTTTAATAATTTTTTTGTTATCCTCTAAAGCAATTAAATCTTCTAATATTAATTTTTTATTCATTAAATCATTATCTTTTTTAAAATATAAATAATTATAACACTTTAATAAAGTTTTTCTTTTAGGTAAACTCAGAGATAAATTTGATTTAGAATTATAACAAATTTGAAAAATTTTTGTTAGATGTTTTTCGGAAACAATATTTATATCATCCTGATATTCTTTTTTTAAAAAATACTCTATTATTCTTTTTTGAAGCAATAAATCTAAATTTTTAAATTTATGCAAATTCACCTTATCAAACTCTATAACTTTCGTCAAGTTTTTATCCGTTTCTTTTTCTAAGTATCTTTCTATTTCATATAATTCATTACTAAATTTTAAAAATTTTTGATGAATGTTTTTATTTTCGGCTTTTAATAATGGTAAAATATTATGGCGATATCTGGCTCTGGTAAATTTGATATCTTGATTTGTTTTGTCATTATAATATTTTATATTATTTTCTTGATTAAACAATTCAATTTCTTTCTTAGTAACATTTATAAGAGGTCTTAATAAAGTATAATTTTCATATTTAGTTTCTTTTTTAAAACCAGCATATCCTTTTAAATTGCTTCCTCTTATTAAACGCATTAGGATAGTTTCAACTAAATCATCACCATGATGAGCAGTCATTAAAAATTTTGCCTGATATTTTTTTATTAGTTTATTGTAAAACTGATATCTTTTTTTTCGCGCATTACTTTCGAAATTTTCTTTTTCGTAACTATTAATTTTTAAGTATTCAAAAAAGCATTTATTTTTTATAGTATACTTTTCAACAAATTTTGCTTCTATCTCACTTTCTTTACGTATGTTATGATTAATATGAGCAACAATTATTTTTAAATTTAGTTGTTTTTTTAATTGAAGAAGTAGGTATAGAAGGCACATGGAATCAGATCCGCCTGATACTCCTACAACTATTGTACTATTTTTTTGTATTTTTTTTTCTAAATAATCATACACTTCTTTCAAATTAATCACCTGTTTAGTGGTTTTATTTTATGTTATTTTTTCTGTAATTGCAATATTTTATTTGCGAATAGAAACATTAGCATTTGCTAAATGATAAGAATTAGTGACAACTATAAAAGCTTCTGAATCTAATAGTTGTATAGCTTCTTTAATGCGGTAATAATTTTTATTATCAATTACAGATAAAATTATTTTATTTTTTCTATTTCTATATCCACTTGTGCACTCTATATCAGTACTATCTATTTTTAATTCTTCATGAAGATATGCTTTTATTTTCTGTATTTTATTAGAATAAATATATAGTGTTTTTGCCAATCCTATACCAATTATTGCTTTATTACTAAATATACTGATTAAAAATAAAGATACTAAACTATAAATCATTGTGGAAAATCCAAAAGTAAAGTAACTTAAAATCGTGATTAAACCATCAATGATTATAATAGATTTTGAAATAGGCATATGAAAATATTTTTCCATTATTTGATTAATGATATCTGTACCTCCTGAAGTATATCCGCTTTTAAATATTAAACCATAACCAATACCACTTATAATTCCTCCTAAAGCTGCTATAAGAATAACTTCAATATCATTTATTTTAATTAAAAAAGAAATTTTACCAGTCACATCTATTAATATAGGAAATAGTAAAGACCCTATTATTGTTTTTTGGGTGGAATTTTTACCTAAAAAAAGATAACTGATTAGTAAAAGAAATAAATTAGTTAAAAATATAAAAATACTTTCATTTATGCCAAATATTTTATGAAGAATTAGTGATAGTCCACTAACACCGCCTGCAGCTAAATTATATGGTAACAAAAATAAATTAAAGGCAATAGCCACTAAAAATAATCCTAGAATAAGATTAAAATATTTATTTATTTGTTTCATATTCTTCCCTTACTTTTAGAACTGATTTAATTAATTTTAAAATATTTCCATCTAAAATTTTATTAACATTACTAGTTTCAAACCCTGAGCGATTATCTTTTACTAATTTGTAAGGTTCTAAAATATAACTTCTTATTTGACTACCAAAATTAATATCTTCTGTTTTACCTTTTAAATTATTTAATTTATTTTCTAATTTTTTCGATTCTAATTCATAAAGTTTATTTTTTAAAATTTTTAATGCTTGTTCTTTATTTTTTAATTGGCTTCTTTCATTTTGACAGGTAACAACAATTTTAGTAGGCAAATGAGTTATTCTTACTGCAGAATTAGTAGTATTTACTGATTGACCACCAGCTCCACTTGAATGATAAACATCGATTTTTAAGTCATTTTCTTTTATTTCAATATTTATTTCTTGATTATATTCAGGAGTTATACTTACTGATGCAAATGATGTATGTCTTCTTTTATTTGAATCAAAGGGAGAAATTCTAACTAGACGATGAATGCCTTTTTCGCATTTTAAATAGCCATATGCATACAAACCCTTAACATAAAAAGTAATACTTTTAATACCGGCTTCATCACCAATTTGTTCTTCAATAATATTATATTTAAAATTCATTATTTCAAAAAATCTTTGATACATTCTAGATAACATATTAGCCCAATCACATGATTCTGTTCCTCCTGCTCCAGGATGAATTTCAAGATAACAATTTAGTTTATCATTTTCACTATTTAATATACTTGCTAATTCTAGCTCTTCATAAGAAATATTAATGCTTTTTATTTCTTTTTCTAAATAAGTTAATTCTTCATCATTTAGAATGTTGATAAGTTCTAAGTTATCAACAATATTTTTTTTAACTTTTTGATAACTATCTAATTCTTTTTTTAAGATATTAATTTCTTGATTAACTTTATTACAATTAATTTGGTCCTGCCAAAAATTTTCTTTTAAAGTTTCTTTTTCTAATTGAGCGACTTTTTTTTCTTTATTTTCTAGGTCAAAGGGACCTCCCTAAATCTTCTATTTTAATTAATAATTTTTCTAATTCTTTTTTTATTTCAATCTTATTCATATAAAAAATCCTTTCTATTAATTATATTATATCTAATATTAATTAATTTAAAAGATTTTTTATTTAATTAATTATATTTAACTAGAACATTCTTTGTTAATTTTATACAAAAAATCTACATATTTTTTATTTTATGTAGATTTCTTCAAATCATCAGTATTTCTTTATATACTCTTTGAGTCTTTCTATTCTCGTATGCTATTTTGATAATAGATTATTTTCCACAGCATTGTTTGTACTTTTTGCCTGATCCACAAGCTCAGTGCAATCTCATATTATCCTTATTTATGATATTTATAGTATTATTGATATTCCTTTAAATACGAGTCAAAGTAACATTCGTATTTATAGTATTATCAATATTATTAGTACTATCAGTATTTCTTAAATGAGGAAAAAATGAGGAAAATTTCAACATTCGTTTACTATTATTATAATTTACTGCTTACTTTAATCTTTTTTTATCATCTTGTTCTTGATGATTCATATATCTTTCATACCAATTGGTGTTGTTTAAGAAATTTATATAATCTCCACCTATAACTTCTAAAAAATTAATTTCAATACCATATTTTTCTGCAAATTCTTGAGCAAACATTTTTATATACTTCTTCATCACTTCGCTTTCGGCTTTTGATTTATTTTCAAATACCTCATCTATATGATGATAACCAGCAATAGGTTTTCTATATCCACCCGTTGTCATATGCCCAACCTTTTGTGGAAGTGAAAGAAATAAATCTAGAAAGTCAGAGTTTATTTTATCAATTTCTGCTTTAGAAGCATAATAAGCTCTTACAATAATATCCATAAGTATTTTTTCTTTTTCTGTTTGTTGCTTAACTCGTTGTTCCTCCTGATCAGTAAAAGAACTTTTATTTTGTTTGTAAGCACAATGACGTTTTAATATTTCATATGCATTATTTATTTTAGACATCAAATCATTATAATGTTTAATATCTTCATTTTGATGTGCATCTGGATGATATAAAAAGCATAATTTTCTATATATACTTTTTATTTCTTCTTCATTTACATTATTTGAATCTGTAATTTCAAATATACTCAACGCTTCGTATAAATCCATAGTTATACCACCTCTTTGTTTTACTTTTTAGAGATTTTTTTCTCATTTCTAAAAAACGAGGACAAAATGAGGAAAATTTTCAGTTTTTATGGTTAATTTATGCTTTTTTTAGATTTCCAAACCTTCGCAAACCCTTATAAAATAAGCTATTTACCACAACAATTTTTGTACTTCTTACCTGAGCCACAAGGGCATTGATCATTTCTTCCTATTTTTTTTTCAGCTTTTTTTGGTGTTTTTTTAATTTTTTCTTTTCCATCATTAGCATTGCCAATAATTGTTTGAGTCCTCTCAGTATTTTGTTCAATATTTGCTTTAAGTAAAAACTCAGCAATTTGTTCATCTATTTTATCTAAGATATTTTCAAATAATTCAAATCCTTCCATAGTATAAGCTTGGAGTGGATTTACTTGTCCATAACCACGTAACATAATTCCTTCTTTTAAGTGTTCCATGCTACTTATATGCTCCACCCATAACGAATCAATAATTTTTAATGAGATTGCTCTTTCAAACTCTTGGAAATTTGGAGCTACACTAATTTTCTTTTCATAATCACTTAAAATTCTATCTGATAAAATTTCAATAATTTCATCATCTTTTTTATCGATTATATCTTGAATATCCATTTTATTATTTTTTAAGTAATTTGTATTTATAAATTCTATTATTTCACTTTTATCATTTTCTGTTAAATATCCTTCTGGTTCAATATGGTTATTAACTAAATCAGTTAAAGTATTTTTAAATATTTCGATTACAGAATCATGAATATTTTCATTGTCTAATATTTCATTTCTTCTTTCATAAATTATGGTACGTTGTTCATTTACTACATTATCATAATCAAGTAAACTTTTACGCATATCGAAATTATTGCCTTCAACTTTTTTTTGAGCTGTTTCTATACTTCTTGTTATAGCTTTGGAACGGATAGCTTGCTCATCAGTCATTCCTAAACTTTTGACTATATTTTTTATACGATCGGTTCCAAACATTCGCATTAAATCATCATCAAATGATACAAAAAATTGACTTGTTCCTATATCTCCTTGACGTCCACTACGTCCACGAAGTTGATTATCAATTCGACGAGATTCGTGACGCTCTGTTCCAATTACATATAATCCCCCTAATTTTTTAGTTTCTTCTGTTAATTTTATATCTGTTCCACGTCCTGCCATATTAGTAGCAATTGTAATAGCTCCTTTTTTTCCGGCTTCAGCAATTATATCGGCTTCACGTTCATGATTTTTGGCATTTAATACTTCATGTTTTAATCCTGCTTTAGTAAGTAATTTACTTAAATGCTCATTGGCCTCCACAGAAATAGTACCTACTAGGATTGGCTGACCAGAGGCATGAATTTCTTTAATAGCATTAACAATTGCTTTGTATTTGCCATTTATATTAGCATATACTAAATCCGGTAAATCAATTCTTGCAATTGGTTTGTTAGTAGGAATTGTAATAACATACATATTATAAATATTTCTAAATTCTTCTTCCTCGGTTTTAGCTGTTCCTGTCATACCAGATAATTTTTCATACATTCTAAATAAATTTTGAAAGGTAATAGTGGCCATGGTTTTAGTTTCAACGTTAATAGTAACATTTTCTTTAGCTTCGATTGCTTGATGAAGTCCATCACTATATTGGCGTCCTTCCATTAATCTTCCGGTAAAAGGATCTACTATAATTACTTGATCATTATTTACAACATAATCAATATCTTTTTTAAAGCCATAATTAGCTTTTAGGGCTTGATTAATATGATGAACCAATCCCGTATTTTTTAAATCATATAAATTAGCAATTTTAAAATATTGTTCTATTTTTTTACTACCTTCTTCTGTCAAAGATACGTTTTTCATTTTTTCATCTATTGTATAATCTTTTTCATTTTGCAGTTTTTTAACAGCTTTATCAGAATCTATATATAAATTATTAGAATTAGCTTGACCACCAGATATAATTAAAGGGGTTCTAGCTTCATCAATTAATATTGAATCTACTTCATCAACAATACAAAAATGAAGTGGTCTTTGAACACGATCCTCTGCATTAACTACCATATTATCTCTTAAATAATCAAATCCAATTTCATTATTAGTTGAATACAAAACATCACAGTTATATGCTTCTTTTTTTTCTTTAGGAGATAATTCCCGCAAGTTTAATCCCACTGATAAACCTAGAAAACGAAATATATTTCCCATCCATTCGGAATCCCGTTTAGCTAAAAATTCATTTACTGTAACAATATGAACTCCTTTACCCGTTAAAGCATTTAGATAGGTTGGCATTGTTTCAGTTAATGTTTTTCCTTCCCCTGTTTTCATTTCAGCAATATTTCCAAAATGAATAGCAAGTCCACCTAGTATTTGAACATGATATGGTTTTTCTCCTATTACACGACTTGCTGCCTCACGTATAACGGCAAAAGCTGGAACAATAATTTCCTCTAAACTTTTACCAGCATCTAATTCTTGTTTAAATTTGACAGTTTGATTTTTTAATTCTTCATCTGATAATGATTGCATTTGTTCATCTAAAGATTCAATTTCATTTGCTATTTTTTCAAACCTTTTTAACTCTTTATATTCTGAATCTATTAATTTTTTTAAAAATCCCATTTGGTTCACCCTCCATGACTTTTATTATAACATAAATATTAATATTGTTTATAACTATTGTTCTTAATAATTAAAAATATTTAAAAAAATGCCATTGGCATTTATATTACATTAATTATTCCAAAGTTTCCAGCTTTTCTTTTATATAAAACAGAAATACATTCTTCATTTATGTTTTTAAATACAAAAAAATCATGTCCTAATAATTCAGCTTGAATTAAGGCTTCTTCTTCGTCCATTGGCTTCATTTCAATATTTTTTCTTTTTACAATTTTTACTTCTTCTATTTCATCTTCAGAATCAATTGATAAATTAAAATCGATATTTTCTACATTTTTATATTTATTTTTAATTTTTGTTTTATTTTTTCTAATTTGTCTTTCTATTTTATCAATTACTAAATCAATAGCCGCATATAAATCATTATGATTTTCTTCAGCTCTTATGGTGAATTTTTTTGTCGGTATTGTTGCTTCAATTATTTGATCAACATTTTTTATTTTGATATTAATATAAGCTGTTATTGAATTAGGCTCATCAAAATATTTTTCTAATCGTTTAAATTTACTCTCTATTTGTTCTTTTATTGCAGGAGTTATTATTGTTTTTCCACTTCTAATATTAATTACCATATTACACCTTCCTTATAAAGGATTATAACACATTAAAAAATTAAAAACTACTATACAGTAGTTAATTCAATACAACTTACATCAACAGCTTGTAACCCTTTAGAAGTTTCAATTAATTTAAAATTAACTATATCTCCTTCTTTTAAAGTTTTATAGCCATCTTTTACAATAGCGGAATAATGAACAAAGATATCTTCTAAATTAGCACATTCTATAAAGCCGTATCCTTTATCATTATTAAACCATTTGACTTTACCACTCATTTCAAACACCTCTCCTTCTTCTTAATAAAACAATACCACTACTTCAATACCTACACAACTAAATGCGTTCGACAAAGTTCGCATTTTATCTGTTGTCTTTTTTAGAATAATTTAAAAAGAAAGGTTAGAGTTTATTTTTTGTCTTAAATATTAATAATTATGTTTTAAAAAAAAGTTTTTTTATTTTTAAAAATCTTTTTGACATTTTAAACGCATTTTAAACTATTTAAACATTTTTAATTTTATATGAAATTTTATTATGATATCATGTGACTTGTGTAGGTGATAAAATTGAAAGAAGTTTTTGTTAACAATTCACTAAGTTATTTAAAGAATAATAATGTATGTAATTCTTCTCAAGAATCTATTTTCAAATATACTTTAGAAACGTTATATTCATTTTTTACAAAGTCATTAGTAATAGTATTGCTTTCCATTTTATTTAAGACTTTTGGAATTACATTTATGATTTTATTCTTATATTCTATTTTAAGAGGTTTTACTTTTGGAATTCATGCTACAAAAAATATATATTGTTGGCTAATATCTTTAACTGTATATATTATTTGCCCATTTATTATTAAATATTATACTTTTCCTGTATATTACATTTATTCTATTTTTATTTTAGGGATTTTATTTATATTATTATGGGCTCCAGCAGATACTAAGGCCAGGCCATTATTAAATAAGAAAAAACGGATTGTTAATAAATTTATATCATTTACATTAAGTATTTGTTTAATTTCTTTATCTATTTTATTAAACAATCAGAATTTTAAAGAAATTATAACAATTATACTTTTATTAAATTCAATTTGCATTTGTCCTTTTACGTATTTTATTTTTAAACAGACTTATAAAAATTATCGATTTTATAAGTCTTAATTATGGTTTAAATCATTTTATATAAATTTTTTAAACTAGGAAGGAGGGAAAGTTATGGCAAATATTTTTGCAAATGCACTTGCTGCTTTATCTAAATTAGCAAATAATGGCGTATCAACATTTACATTCTGGACTTTTTTTAATGAAACTGAATGTCCTAAAGAAATGTTATAATTAAAACACGTTTATTTAAAAGCGTGTTTTTTAATTTTAAGTTCAATATAATAGAAG
>CAOLUI010000035.1 GCA_948479395.1 uncultured Bacilli bacterium
GATATTTACCAAAAGGGACATCATTTAAAATGACACCACAAATATATTTAGATGATATATCATTTAACATAAACTCAATGCCAAGGAAAATATTTGGATATAAAAGTTCATATGAAATAGAATTAAACTATTAGTTATTTCGTTTGACAAAAATTATAATATATTCCATTTTTTAGTCAATGATAAAATGAACACTACGTGTCATTGACTAAAAAAGTGGAATAAATTCTTTAAAAATTAACAAACGAAAGAAAAAAATTTGACTAATTTTAATTGTTTGTTAAAATTACTTTAAATGGTGCGGTTGAAATTACAATTAAAAAACATCAAAATTATGATGTTTTTTTATTTTAGATCCCAATTTATTGGAGCAATATGATTTTCTATTAAGAAGTTATTAGTTTTTGAAAATGGTTTACTACCAAAAAAACCATAATTGGCAGAAAAAGGACTAGGATGAGCGGAAGTTAATACTAAATGATGAGGATTTGTGATATAAGCTTTTTTTTCCTTAGCAAAATTGCCCCATAATATAAAAACAATAGGTTCTTCTTTTAAATTTAAAGTTTTAATAATATAATCGGTTAATCTTTCCCATCCTAAATTACGATGAGAAGCTGCTTTATCTTTTTCCACAGTTAATACAGCATTTAAAAGTAAAACTCCTTGCTTAGCCCATAAAGTTAAGTCCCCGTTATCAGGAGGAGTTATTCCTAAATCATTTTCTAATTCTTTATAAATATTTTTTAAAGATGGAGGAACTTTTATACCTTTTTGCACGGAAAATGATAGCCCATGAGCTTCTCCAGTTCCATGATAAGGATCTTGGCCAACTATTACAACTTTAACGTTTTTATACGGGGTTAATTTTAAAGCATTAAAGATATGATCTTTGGGAGGAAAGATTGTTTTATTTTTATATTCCTCTTCTACAATATTATAAAATTTTTTAAAACCAGGACTTTCAAAAACAATTTTTAAAACTTCGTCCCAATCATTTTGAATCATATTCTATTCTCCTTTATTTATGATAATTTTCATTGTTATTTATTTTAAAAGCACGATATATTTGCTCTAATAATATTCCTCTAAATAAACCATGAGGGAATGTTAATAATGAAAAAGATAATTTAAAATCACTAAGATTTTTGACTTTTTCGGATAAGCCTAATGAACTTCCAATAATAAAAGTAATTGTACTTTTAGTTATAAACGTTTGATCTATTAATTTGGCAAATTCTTCACTCGACATTTGTTTACCATTTATTTCTAATGTTATTAAATAATCTTTTTTATTTATATGTTTTAAAATACTTTCTTCTTCTTTTTGAATATTATCTTCATCTTTTAATTCAATTATTTCTATTTTAGTATAGCGCTTAATTCTTTTTAAATAATCATTTATTAATTCGGTTAAATATTTTTCTTTTATTTTTCCTAAACAAATTATTTTAATCATTTATATTACCTCAGTTATTTCTGATTGTTTGGCACAAACAATACTATTAAACGTGATTTCATATTCTTTAAAAGTTTCTTGAATCATATTAAGCGCTTTTTCTTCTGTATTATTTATATGACTTAAATGCATTAAGACTATTTTTTGAGTTTTATCGCCGATTAGTTTACTTAAATAGAAAGAAGAATCTTTATTAGATAAATGCCCATAACTTCCAACTACACGTGATTTTAACCACTTGGGATAAGGGCCATTAAGAAGCATCTCAATATCATGGTTACTTTCAAATAAATAAATATCTTTATTTTTTAAGCTTTCAAAATATTTCCGATTTATATAACCCGTATCAGTAACATATACTACAGAATTTTCTTTATTTTCTAAAATAAAATTTCTGGCATCGGGAGCATCATGAGAAGATTTTATAGTTTTAATGGTTAAATCTTTTAAGTGGATATCTTCATCATAAATTATAATATTTTCATACTCTTGTAAGTCTTCTAATTCATAAAACATTTTTTGACTTAATAAAATTGTTGTTTTATAGCGATTAGTAAAAGTTTTTAATGCACTTGTATGATCTTTATGAGTATGACTTATCAAAATATAATTTATTTCAGCAGGATTAACATTTATATTTTCTAATTGTGTTTTAAGGTACTTGGTATTTTTACCTAAATCTATTAAAATTTTGATTTCATTGGTTTCGATATAAGTAGAATTCCCTTCAGAGCCACTGGCTAATACTACAACACGCATTATCTAAATAAACTCCATGGATTTAGCCATGTGCCAATATCTGGTTCTCCTCTAGAAACACCAAAATGAAGGTGCGCTCCAGTTGAGGAGCCACTACTTCCCATTGCTCCAATAACTTGACCACGACTTACTTGTTGGCCAACTGATACTTTGACATCTTTAGTTAAATGGGCATACATAGTATACATACCATTACCATGATTTATGACTACATGATTACCATAAGTATTTCCACAGCTATTTCGGTATGAACCAACATTTGCACAAGTATTTGTAACACTTACAACCGTTCCTTCACGAGAAGCATAAATTGGTGAACCAAAACCAGTTCCAGATATATCAATAGCATTATGGAAAGATCCCCAACGCCATTCAAAATTACTTGTAATAATATAAGGACGATTAGTAGGCCAACCCCATGCTCCACCGTTATCTACATAAGTTCCAGTTATATTAGATGGTTTATATGTGTAAGATTTAGGTTTAGTTCCGCCTTTAGTGGTTATTTCTTTTTGTGCCTCTCTTATGGTTACAATACTAATTGGTTCAGCACCTTGACGCTCTTCTCCATTAACAACTTGTTTTTTTCGGGTATATCTAACAATTCCAGTTATTCCTTGTTGAGTTACTTCTTCAAAAGAAGTAGGTTTATTTTTATCATAAACTGTTTCTTTTTCATAAGTTTGTTCACTATCTTCAACAACGTGAAGATTTTCAATTAAAGTTAAAATAGGATTAATAAGAGCAATATTAACATTATCTCCTATAGCTAAAATACTTGATTCATCTTTAAATTTAGGATTAGCAATTAAGAATTCTTGAGGATTTAATTTATTATTTTCGGAGATGGAAGCGATAGTATCTCCTTCTTTTACAGTATAAGTATTTTGTTTTTTCGTAGTTCCAAATAATAAATATTGACTTAATTCAATAGGATCAGTATAAATGTTTTCATGAACACTTATATGAGATAATTTGGTAGTAATGGTTTCTTCAAAATACATATTTTCAATAATTTGACCGATATCATCAATTTCTTCTTGATCGTTATTGATATAGTCTTCAAAGTCATTTTTATTAATAAATGCTGTTACGACATTTTTTAAGGCTTCTTCAAATACTTCTTTATTTAAAACATTTAAGGTTATATCTTTTTTTTCTTTATCAGGAGATTTTATTTTTACTTTATAAGCTTCAATGGTAAAATCATCGGCATCTTTTATTTTTTCATAAACCGATTGGACATCGGAGATATTTTCATTAAAGGTTTTATATTCTTCAATATTAAATCCATTAGGAGGATAAACAGTGGAAACTTGATAAGTATCTTTTATATCTTTTTGCTCTTCATTAATTAAGTTATATAATTCATCTTTATCAGCTATTAAACCAATTTTATCACCATTTAAATAGACTTGATAATAACTTTTAGCAATTTTATAATTTCGATTTGATATTCCCGTTATTATAAACAGAATAATGATTATACTAGCAAAGATAATTGTTTTTATTTTTTCTCTTGTTTTCAATATATCACCCTTTTTTTTAAAATACTTCTTCTGGTTCAGATTTCAAGTAATTTTTAAAGCAACTTTTATCGAGTTCGAAAAGAATTTGAAATAAACCAGTAGAACCACGACGATGTTTAGCTATTATTAAATCAACAGGAACTATTTTAGGTTTTTCTTCTGCCGTTTTATTTTCAAAGTAATCTTGACGATTTAAAAACATTACTAAATCAGCATCTTGTTCAATAGATCCTGATTCACGTAAGTCAGCTAATCTGGGTTGATTTGATTCTCTTCTCTCAGCATTACGTGAAAGTTGAGCTAAGGCAATTACAGGGACTTTTAATTCCATGGCCATCGTTTTAAAAGCACGGGAAATGTCAGATACTTCAACTTGACGTGATTCTACTCTTCCACCAGTAGTTACTAGCTGTAAGTAATCAATAACTACTAGGGCTAAGCCTTTTTCACTATTTGCAAGACGACGACATTTAGCTTTAATCTCAGAAGCAGTTATTGAAGCATTATCTTCAATATAAATATTAGTATCAGCTAATTGACTCATAGCTTCATTATATTTTTTCCAATCATTGTGATTTAGCATTCCTGTTTTTAATTTATCGCCTTCAATACTTCCTACAGCACTAAGCATACGGTTAACAAGTTGTTCCGCACTCATTTCTAGATTAAATATGGCAATAGCTTTATCTGTAGTAAAAGCAGCATTAGTCGCTATATTTAGTGCAAAAGCGGTTTTTCCCATACCAGGCCGAGCAGCTAGAATTATTAATTCACCTTCATGTAAGCCACTTGTTGCTTTATCAAGTTCATAATATCCAGTTTCTAATCCAGTTATTTGGCTTTTATTTTTAGCCATCATTTCAAGATTTTCTTGAGCTCTTCTAAGAGCTTCACTTATGGGAGTAAATTCTGAAGTGGTTCGACTTCTTGCAACATCTAAAACTTTTTTTTCGGCTTTATCTAAAAGAAGAGCTAAATCTTTTTCTTCTTCATATGTAGCAGTTATAATATTCGTTGCCGTATCGATTAATTTACGCCGAATAGATTTTTCTTTTATTATTTGAATATATGAATCCAAATTGGCTGTAGTAGCAACAGAATCTATTATTTCACTAATATATTCTAATCCTCCAATAGCATTAAGATTCTTTTCTTTATCTAATTCATTTTTAACAGTAGTAATATCAACAGGAGTATTTGTTTTATGTAATTCTTTTAAAGCTTCAAATATTTTTTTATTGGCATCGTTGTAAAACATCGTGCTATCTACTTCTTCAACAATTTTTTCAAGGGCATATTTATTTAAAAAACATACTCCTAAAACACTCATTTCTGCTTCATTATTTTGAGGCATTTGTTTTACTGCCATTTTTGTCACCTCTTACTTTTTTTCTTTAATATGAATATTAAGCACAAATTTTACTTTTTTATGAAGTTCAATGGTAACTTTATGAACTCCTAAAAAATCAAGAATATGATCTATATGAATAGATTTTTTATCAATATTAAAACCTAATTTTTTTAATTCATCTTGAATTTGCTTAGAAGAGATTGTCCCAAAAGTTTTACCATCTTTGCCCGCTTTTAGGAAAAAAATTAATTCTTTTTCCCCTAGTTTTTTGGCAATATCTTGATAAGAAATAATTAATTTACTTTCATTAATGCGTCTTTTTTCTAATTCATTATCCAATACTTCTTTACTTTTTTTGGAATAAGGAACTGCTAATTTATTTTTAATTAAAAAATTATTTGCATAACCATCATTTACTTCTATAATATCATCACGTTTACCTTGATTTTTAACATCTTTTAATAATATGACTTTCATAAAATTAGAGCCTCCAATCTTTTTTATTATATCATGTATAATTCTTATTTTTCAAATACATTATTAATGTTTAGTTTTTTCAACACTCGTTTTAATATTTTGAATATTTTTTATAAATTTTCGAGTTAAATTCAATTTTAAAGCAGAAGGAATATGGTAATGAATTCTTTCTTCCATAGTACTTATAATTTTCTCTAAATTTAGTTCTTGCATTTTTTCTAACCAAAATTTAAAAATTTTTATTTCTTCTATCGTACCTATTTCTAAAAAATTGATCAGGATTTCATAAGCACTTGCATAATTTTTTATTTTAGAATTATATTCAAAAATATAAGTATTCATTAATCGACTATAATCATCATCATTCTTTAGATTTACTAAACCGCATGATTCAAAATCATAATATGGAGATATTTCAAAATTTTCAGCAACAATAAATTCTATATTAGATTCAGATAAATCACTATTAGCTAAAAATATTTGCATTATAAATCGTAAAAATAATTCCTCTTTTATGTTTTCATAAAAAGTATATTTATATTTAGAACAAAAAACATATATTGTTTCTAAGATATTTTCAATATTAAATAATCTTTGATTCTTTTTAAATTCCATTTTTCTACATTCATAAATGATATCTGCTAAAGAAAATTTTGGAAGATTTTTAGGATTATAATTTAGAGAAATAATTCCATACTCATCTTGATATTTTGCTAAATCATTAATGACTGTATTAAAACCAAGATTTTGTAAAATAATTGAATAAAATAATTCTTTATACTGAGTCTCTTTATCAACAATTTTAAAAAAGTATTCTAAATTTCCATTTGAAAGTTTATATATTTTATGGCGACTTATTTTTTTATTACTTAAATATTTACAAGAATAATCATCAATTATTTTATAACCATTTATTCGCTTCATAATTTTTGATTATAACATAATATAATTTTCTTACAACAAAAAAATATCTTTTTAATAAGATACTTTTTTACATATCATATTGAGATGGTATTTCATTATCATCTTCATCTTCTAATATTTCTTGATATTCTGGTAAAATATCATTATTTGTTGACATTAAATTATCTTTTTGATTACGAATTATATATCTTTGATCACTTTCGATTTTTTCAGCCCAAATTGCTAAAAATGATTCAGCTGATTCTTCTCCTCTAGTTGTAATTATTTGATTAAGATAATCTTCTCCTCCTAATTTTTCTATTGTGGAAGGTGAGTAAATTTGTAACCAATCTGGTAAATCAAAGTTATTTCTTTTGAATGTAAATAAACTTTTTGTTTGTTCAATAGTGATATTAGAGCTTTGAATAGTGCCATCTTCTTTTACTAATGAAATATTAGGCATGATTTCTTCTGTTATTTTTTTAGCCCATTTCATAACTTCTAAGGCGTCTTTAGCTCCAATTTTTTCAATCATTTTTTCTAATTTATATGAAAATATTTCTTGGTAGTTTTGTAAAATTGAAGCAATATTTTTTCTTAATTCAGGAGTATAATATTGAGTACTTAGAGCTAAAGCCATTATTTGCATCCAATCATGGGTATGATATGTAGACCAATGACCATAATCATTTTTGTCTTTTTCATTTTGAAGTGTTTTACTTAGCGTATTTAATTCATGGTTTAATAAATTTGATAGAGTGACACTAGCAAAATTTTTATATTCTCCTAAACGCCAAGTATCAGAAATACATTTTGCTTCTTCTAACTTATTATAAATTGCTATAAGGTCGTTTGTAGCATCAATTGTGACACTGATTCCTTCTTCATCATAACTAGATTCTGATATAGGCTTTTCATATAAATCAAAAGTTGGATAATTTTTACGATTACAAATTAAAGACATGGTAGCTCCATAATAACCTAATTTTTGTTTATCAGGATATGGATCTTTATTTCCATATACCCCAACATTTTCTAAAGTTATACTATCTTCTAAAGGAATACTTTCTGTAAGTTTAATATTGGCTGTATTCTTGAATAAAAAATATTCATGTTTCATTTCTTTAGCATTTTTACAATTATGTTCAGTAACTGTATGATATCCTAGTTGAAATTTTTTAACTCCTACTAGATAATGAAATAATAGTTTAACGGGCATTTCAGAATGAGTATCAAAAATATCAGAAATAAAACGCTTTTTTATTAATTTGTTGTTTTTTTCTTTTTTTCTCCACCAATCATAAGCATTACTGATAGGTTCTTTTTTTACATAAGAAGGTAATTCTTCTATATCATCACCATAAATGCTAAATTTTTTCTTATAAAATAATTCTGAAATATCATGCATTACTATTTGACCTAATGAATTTACACTACGAAATAATGCAGGACTACCTGATTCATCAACATAAACATTAGTGATTTGAAAGTTGGATTGATTTACTCCTAAATCTATTAATTTGCTAACATCAAATTCTGCTTCTAAGTATTCAATAGGATTTTGAATAACTGATTTATAATTCCCCATATTTACACGAACATTTACGCATTTACTAATTTCAACAATATTCAAATCTTGCCATTCTTGTTTTAGTGGTTCAAAAGAATCTAAGTCAACAATATACATTTTATATGGTTCATTTTCTTCTAATAAACCATTGGATAATCCTATTAGTATTTTCATTTTAACACTCACTTTCCTTGTTTTTTAACTACTAGGTTTTATTCTATACCTATTCTTTTAAATTATACCATACGATCATAAAGAGTCACAACGTAATTTAGTTATTTTTTGAAGGTTGACAGAAAAAATTTACATAAAAAAACTATTGAATTTCAATAGTTATTTAACAAATGGTATTAGGGCCATAAATCTAGCATATTTAATTTGTTCTGCTATATGTCTTTGATGTTTTGAACAAGCACCTGTCATACGTCTTGACATAATTTTTCCTTTTTCATTAATATACTTATTAATAATAGGTACATCTTTATAATCAACACTTTTACCAGCACACATTTGACATATTTTTTTCTTTTTTCGACGAAATTCAGCCATTTAATTTGTCTCCTTTCTTAAAACGGTAAGTCATCATCGCTTAATGCAATTTCTTCTCCAAAATCTTTAAATGGATCCTCTGAGATATCAGAAGAAGGTATTGATTCATTTGGTTCATTAAATGCTCCAGTATTATCTAAATTATTATAAGAATTAGAATTATTATCACTCTTAGAACCTAAAAATGTAACATTGTCACATATAATATCAGTTGTATATCTTTTAGTTCCATCTTGAGCATCATATGATCCAGTCTGAATTCTTCCATCTATAGCTACTTGTGTTCCTTTAGTACAATATTTAGCAATATTTTCAGCTTGTCGACGCCAAGCAACACAGTTAATAAAATCTGTTCCTCTTTCTCCATTTTGATCTTGATAAGTACGATTTACTGCAACACTAAATCTAGTTACATTTACCCCACTTATTGTTGTACGCATTTCGGGATCTCTAGTAAGTCTTCCTATTAAAATAACTTTATTCATTAATCTTACTCCTCGTCTAATTTAATAATTAGATGTCTTAAAATATTTTCATTTATTAATGCTTTACGATCTAGTTCACTGATTGTTTCATTTTGAGCTTCAATGACCATTACATAATAATATCCATTAATTTCCTTTTTTATAGGATAAGCTAATTTTTTTTCACCTAGTTCATTAAATTCTACAATTTTACCTTTATTTTCTGTAACAATATTTTTCATTTCTTCTGCATATTTCTTAATATTATCACTTTCATTTGTAGATTTAACTATAAACATAACTTCATATTTTTTCATTATTCTACACCTCCTCATGGTCTCATTGGCTTTAGTTTATCTAAAGCAAGGAGTAAATTCATACTCGCTTAAGATTATAACAGACTTTGTTTAATATGTAAATCAATAATTTATTATGTTAAAAGTTAAAAACATATGCTTTATTTTTTAAAATAAATTATCTTTTTAAGTTATATTCTTCAAATTTATTTTTATTATCCTTTATCACTTCTTAAATTTTAGGAAATAATTTACTTATAAATAATTGATTAAGTGAAAAAACATTATTTAAGCGTTCTTGTTTGCCAGAAGTAGTATTTTTATATAAAATTCCGAATATTAGATTGAAACCTAAAAGTTTTAATAAACTTTCAATAGTATCTAAATATTCTGAATCCTTGTAATTTGGATTAAAATTTAAATAATTCATTATATCAATAATTTTTTCGTTACTTTCATCATATATTGTTACATTATTAAGTTTTAAAATTTTATTTTCTAATAAGGTACAATTTTTAGATTTTCAAGTTCAGTAAAGGGAATGGCAACTTCAAAAGATAAATTAGATGTAAAATCTTTTTCAAATTCATAATTTCCAACTCCTGAATACTTTAGAATTAAGTCATCAGGAAATTCTAATATTTTATATTTATTCATTTTTTTCTGAGGAGAAAGACAAAGAAAGCCATTTGTAACATGAATCCAACTATTTTGATCATTTTCAAAAAAAACCTTGTATAATTTCATAAATTTTAAACCTTCCAATAAAAAAGAGAATCTAGTCTTTAGAATTCCCAAATATACTTAATAAGTGTAAGAAAATATTAATGTAATCTAAGTATAAATTTAAAGCCCCAATAATAGCTAGATTATCTTCATTAATATTTTCATTAGATAATAATTTTATTTTTTGAATATCATAAGCTGTAAAACCTAAAAAAATTAGAATAGATATTATGGATAATATTAAATCGAAACTAGAATTATTTATAAATATATTTATAATAAAACATATAATTATAGCAAATAAAGCCATCATTAAATAAGTACTTATTTTAGTTAAATCTAATTTCGTAAAGTAACCAATAAGGCCAAATATTAAAAAAACCGTGGCTGCGATTAAAAAGATATACAATATAGAAGTAATTTTATATAAAACAAAGATTGAAGAAAAAGTTAATCCTGAGACAAAACTATACAGTATAAAAAAGATTCTGGCAGTATTTTTATTCATACTTCTTACTTTTGCTGATAAATATATAACTAAGACTAATTCAACAATAGCTAAAACTATATAGATTGAATTATTAAAAATATTAATAAGCATTGTTTCATTTTGGGCTACCCCATATCCTGTAATAAAAGTAACTAATAATCCTATAAACATCCAAATAAATGTTTTACTCATAATTTTATTTTCCATACAAAACTCCTTTTTAATAATATATAGTTATTATATCACAATTTTATGATTTTATAAAAAAAAAGAAAATTATGTTAATTTAAATCTGAAGTGCAACAAAGTTGCATTGAAAAAGACATATGAGTAA
>CAOLUI010000036.1 GCA_948479395.1 uncultured Bacilli bacterium
CAAAAAGTTATAATATACTAAGAGGAAAGATACCAGATTTTAGTAGTGGAGATATAGAACTAGCCTACACTATAAATGGCGAGAAAACAACAGATGCCTTCCCTTTAAAAACAAGTGGTTATAAAGTAAATAGTGTGACATGTGAAGATGGAGCAACAGCTGAGTGGAATCTTGATAGTTGGGGAATAATTAATATAATATCAAATGGTGCCAAGAAAATAAAATGCAATATCGATTTTAAAGAAGAACAAACCTTAATAGAATACTTAAAGAATTTACAATCAAATGAATTAGTAGAAGATGATTATGGCAACTTAAGATACATTGGAAAGAATCCTAACAATTATGTTAAGTTTAATAATGAATTATGGCGAATAATAGGAGTCATGAAAGATATAGAAAATGCTGATGGAAGTAAGGAAGATAAAGTCAAACTAATAAGAAGTCAGAATATAGGCAACTATACTTGGGATAATAAAAACTATGATGGAGATAATGATTGGAGTACAAGTACCTTACAAAAAATGTTAAACGAAGGAGTATATTATAATCGAACAAGTGGAAACTGTCCATTTGGTCAAAGTGGAGCAACAAAGGCATGTGATTTTAGTTCTATAGGCTTAACCGAAGATGCTAAAAGCATGATAAGTGAGAGTATTTGGAATTTAGGTGGAAATACTACTTCTTCATCTGCAAAAGAATCTTATCAATTAGAAAGAGGCACAAAAGTGTATACAGGAAGACCAATAAAGTGGATAGGGAAAGTAGGATTAATGTATCCTTCAGATTATGGATATGCAACAAATGGTGGAAGTATAGCAGATAGAGAAACTTGTTTAACTGAAAATTTATTTAAATGGGGAAATTCTCTTTGGGAGAATATTATTAATTTAAATGATTGTTATCAAAATGATTGGTTATATAAAGGTAGTGAGTGGACGTTAATGCCAGAATCAGGTAATCCTTATGGGGCGTTTAAAATAGGTCGTTATAGTGATATTCAACATACTTATGTTACTAGTATAGACGTTACTCCAACTATATATTTAAATTCCAAATTAGAGATTACTAGTAAAAATAATGGTTCCAGTACTTCACCATTTATTTTGAAATAGAAAAATTAAGTAGCTATTTTAATTAGTTACTTTTTTAATTAATAAAAATTTAGATTTTGTTTCATAATAAAAACAGAAAGGAATCTAAATAATGAGAGATAACTTGGAAATGGTTCATAAAAATGAAGTCAAACAAAAATTATTTTTAGATAGTAATATTGATAAAATAGATAAAAAATATGTTGTTGAGGAAAAAAAGACTAATAATTTTAAAACAACTCATTATATAGTGGCTAAAGAAAATAAAAAGCAACTTAAAAGAGAGATGGGAGATTACTATGTTATTAATTTTAATTATGAAAAATTATATACCAAACAAAATTATCTAATTAAAGAAGTGGAAAGAGTAATTCGAAATTTTTTAAAAAAATATCATAAAGTCGAAAAGGTTTTAATGATTGGTCTTGGTAATGAAAACGTTTTAGGAGATTCTTTAGGCGTAGAAGTAACTAATAAGGTAATTGCAACTAATCAATATACGGACTTTTTAACAATTCCTAAAATAGCTTTATTTAATCCATCTGTTACGGAAAAAACTGGAATAAATTCTTATAATTTAATAAAAATGGTAGTTGAAGATATTAAACCTGATATCATCATAATGATAGATTCTTTAGCTACTAATAAAGAAGAATATTTAAATAGTGCTATTGAAATAAATGATACAGGAATAATACCTGGTAGTGCTCTTAATTCTTCTAGAGAAATTAATAAAAATAGTTTTCATCTGCCAATTTTAGCTATTGGAGTTCCTTGTTGCCTAATAATAAATAAAAAAATATATAATAGCGCCTTTATAAAAGAGGTTATTACTCTAAGCTCAGATATTATTTCAAAATCACTAAATAATTTATTTATAGAACACCATTAGGTGTTTTTTTTCAACATTTTTTTTAAGAGTTTTACAATATACTTCTAATAAAGGAAGAGATTATAATGACCAAAAAATTTAAAACTAAAAAAAGATTAAAATTTCGTTATCGTATCAGTTTATTCCTTATTATCAGTTTAAGTTCGTTTTTTATTATATTTAATTTTTTATATAATAAATTTGCCTCAAAAATAGATAATGAACATTTAATTAGTTATTTAGTTGATTATAATCTTAATACTAATGATTCCAAAAATCTTTTATACGATATAATTAGTTTAAATGGAACTGATTTTTTATTAAAATATACTTTAGGTTTAGAAAATAGCGAAAAAGAAACTATTGAAGAAGAAAAAGGGCTTGAAACTTCCTATATTAATGACCCATATGAATCAGAAGTTAAAGATCCTATTATTTATTTATATAATACCCATCAAACAGAAGGATATCAAAAATCTAATAATGCTTCTTATAACATTACTCCCAGTGTTTTAATGGCCAACTATATTTTAAGAGAGTCTTTAAACGATTTAGGTCTTCCTACTATGGTGGAAACTAATGACATAACTGAAGTGTTAAGAGTTCATAATTGGCAATATAAATATTCTTATCAAGCTAGCAAATTATTATTACAAGATGCGCTTAATAAAAATAAAAGTTTAAATTATTTTATTGATTTACATCGAGATTCGATGAATTACGATATAACCACTGCAACAATTAATGAAAAAAAATATGCTAAAATTTTGTTTGTTATCGGAAAAGATCATGCTGGTTATTTAAAAAATTTAGAATTAGCCGAAAAAATAAATGAAAAGTTAAAAGCTTTTAGCCCTGATATAACAAGAGGAATCAGTTTAAAAGGGGGAAGTGGGGTAAATGGTATTTATAATCAAGACCTCAGCCCCAATACACTTTTAATAGAGCTAGGTGGTCAATATAATAATATAACAGAGATTAATAATACATTAGAAATATTAGCTAAAGCTATTTTTGAAGTGGTGAAAGGAGAAACATGAAAAAAAAGAAAAAAAATAATTGGTTCTTTCGTCTTACTTATTTATTATTTTTTATCTTTATAAGTCTTTATATTGCTTTGGAAAGTGGTTATTATGAATCTAAAGTCGCTAAAAAAACAGCTCTTACAGAAGAGAGTATCAAAAAATTTGAACAAGATATTAAAGATGGGAACCCCATTGATATAGAATCCTATACTTTTGAAAATCATAAAGATTATAGTAATAATACAACTAATGCTGCTATTTTTATCGGAGAAAAAGTGGAAAAATTTATGTCTTCAGGAATTAGTGAAATATTTAATTTTTTAAAATCATTAGTTACTTGAAAAAAAATATAAATTATATATAATAGAGCAGTCGATGACAAGAAGAGGTTGAAATATGTTAGAAATTTTTGATAAATATCGAACAAAAGAAGGAATGATTGATTTAGATCAAATATCAAATCTTACTTTTGTAAATATGCCCTTAAGAGGATCAAGGCCAAAGTTTTGGTTTTCTTATTTAGATGCTTTGTATTTATTTAAAGAAGAAAAAAATTCTTTAGAAAGTGTAAAAGAAATTATTAATGAAGAATTAGCAATTCAATTTGGTTTAGAAAATGCTTCATATGATCTAGCAACATATCAAGGAAAAAAAGGAGTTATTTCTAAAGACTTTATAGAAAATAGAGAATTTATTCCTTTTTTATTTTTGCTATTTAAACGTCCTAAAATCTCTAATGATTTAGCAACTATTTGTGATATTTTAGAAACTGATAATTTAAAAAGAGAACAAATCTTAAAAATAGCGCACTCTTTATTTAGGAATCATTTATTAGATATTTTTACCACTCAAAGAGATCGAAACGTCGAAAATCAAGGGTTTATTATTAATGAAAAAAATTATTTCTTAGCTCCTCGATATGATTCAGCAGGAAGTTTTTTGACCATTGCGAGTCTCCAAAAATTCACTAATTTTAATAATCACCCTCATAAAATCCAACTTTTAGAAAAATATAAAGGATATCGAACTAAATTTTCTTTATGTCCTGAGACTGTAAAATTAAATGCTATAGATATTTTATTAAACTTAGTATACGGAATTATCCCAACAAATAGTTTTTATTTACAAGAAGTTTTAAAGAGTTTAGATCCTGAAATTCAAAAAATTTATTTATTAAATTTAAAAGAAATCTATCAAAAATTGCAATTTTATAACATTAAATTAAATATACATTTTAAAAAATTTATGTCATGCGTTATAGAAACCAAAATAAATGAATTTGAAATCAAAAAAGAAGTAATTCAAAGAGGCCTTTAAAAATAATCATAAAAAAGGTATAATACATATAGGTGAAGCACATGAATCAAGAAAGAATTAGAAATTTTTCAATTATTGCTCATATTGATCATGGCAAAAGTACTTTAGCTGATCGAATGCTTGAGTTAACAAAAGCGGTTGATGCTAGAGAAATGAAAAATCAACTTTTAGATAACATGGATTTAGAACGCGAACGTGGAATTACTATAAAGTTAAATGCTGTAAAATTAAATTATCATTATCATGAAAATGACTATATACTAAATTTGATTGATACTCCAGGTCATGTTGATTTTTCTTATGAAGTATCTAGAAGCTTAGCAGCTTGTGAAGGAGCAGTCTTAGTTGTTGATGCTGCTCAAGGAATAGAAGCTCAAACACTTGCTAATTTATATTTAGCTTTAGAAATGGATTTAACTATAATTCCCGTTATTAATAAAATTGATTTGCCTAATGCTGATATTCCTAAAGTTAAAGAAGAATTAAAAAATATTTTAGGTTTTAAAGAAGAAGATATTATTTTATGTAGTGGCAAAACTGGAGAAGGAGTTGATTTATTACTTCAAGAAATTGTTAATAGAATTAATCCACCAAAAAATAATACTGAAAAACCTTTACGGGCTTTAATATTCGATTCTTATTTTGACTCTTATAAAGGGGTAGTAGCTTTAGTAAAAATTGTTGATGGAAAGTTAAGCTTAAAAGATAATATTAAAATGATGGCAAATGGAAAAAGCTATGAAGTAGTGGAATTAGGGATTCACACTCCTAAAGAAAAAAAATTAAAAGAATTAGTAAGCGGGGAAGTAGGATATATTGCTGCTAGTATCAAAGATATTCAAGCTGTTGAAGTTGGAGACACAATCACTTTAGAAAATCATCCTGCTATTAATCCTTTATCTGGTTATAAAAAAATGAAACCAATGGTTTATTCTGGAATCTTTCCGGTAGAACCTAACAAATATGAAGCTTTAAAAGATGCTTTAGAAAAATTAAAATTAAATGATGCGGCTTTAACTTTTGAATCTGAAACTTCAGATGCTTTAGGATTTGGTTTTCGTGTAGGTTTTTTAGGTTTACTTCATATGGACATTATTAATAGTCGAATTGAACGAGAATTTAATCTAGAAATAATTGCTACTAGTCCAAATGTTATCTATAAAATTACTAAAACTAATAATGAAATAATATATATTGATTCTCCTAATAAAATGCCCAATGCTACTTATATAAAGACTATTGAAGAACCTTTTATCTATACTAATATTATTGTTCCAAGTGATTATATTGGGTCCATTATGGAATTATGTCAAAACAAAAGAGGGATTTATAAATCCTTAGAATATATTGATGAAGCGAGGGTTAATATTCATTATGAAATACCGCTTGCTGAGATAGTTTATGATTTTTTTGATAAATTAAAAAGTACAACTAAAGGCTATGCTTCATTTGATTATGAAATAAAAGGATATGAGATATCAAATTTAGTTAAAATGGATGTTTTATTAAACGGAAATATAATTGATGCTTTATCAAATATTGTTCATAAAGATTTTGCCTATAAAAGAGGAAAACAAATAGTTGAAAAATTAAAAAATATAATCCCTCGCCAAATGTTTCAAGTTCCAATCCAAGCAAGTATTGGTTCCAAAATTATTGCTCGAGAAAATATAAGTGCAATGAAAAAAAATGTTTTAGCCAAGTGTTATGGCGGAGATATAACGCGAAAAAGAAAATTATTAGAAAAGCAAAAAGAGGGAAAAAAGAAAATGAAAATGCTTGGTAATGTCGAAGTACCTAAAGAAGCTTTTTTAAGCATTTTAAAAGAGGAGGAAAACTAAATGGCTCATAATTATACCGATTTAAGTGACGAAGAAATGAATAAAAATATTAATATGATTGCTGATTATATTATAAAAACTAAATGTTCCACTAGAAAAGCTGCCCTTTATGCTAAAGAACAAGGATTTCCCATCAGTAATAATACCGTTCATACTTTAATGATACATAAATTACCTTTAATAAATCTCCAAAAATACGAAAAAGTAAAAAGCATTTTTGAAGCTAATAAACCTAAAACTATTCAGGATAAAGATACATTAAAAAGAGTTCTAGAAGCTACAAATTTATTATTAGATGGATTTAACGTTTTAGAAATTGCAGAAAAATTATCATCTACTCAAGATATTATTTATGATGATTTAACTTCTAGACTTCCTAAAATAGATTATATTAAAGCCCAAGAAGTAAAAGAAAAATTAGAAAAAAATCGCTTAAATAATTTACAAAGAAAGACTTCTAACAAAAGGAAAAAATTTAGTGATTTAGATAAAAAAGCAATTGAAGAATTTATTCATATGGCCTTAACTTACCGAGTTTCATATAAAGTTTTAGCTTTAATTTTTACTACAAATGAAGAAGAAATAAAAAATGCTTTCGCCGAATTTGAAAATTATCAATTCTCATTATATAAATTAAATATTGAAACACAAAATGAAAGTGAATTTAATGAAAGAGTAGCTTATTTGCAAGCTTTAAATTATTTAAAAATTAGAAGCAAGTTTTTAAAGCGATTAAATGAGGCTAAAAAGAATAATCAACTAGAAAAAATTTCTTATTTAAAAGAACAATTAAAAAATCATTTAAGCCTAGTAGATGATAGTATCGTTAATAACACCATTGGTAAAGAATTAAGTTCTTTAACTAAAGAGGAAAGAGAAGCTATTGCTAAATTTCATCTTAAATATAGTTATGGAACCAAATATACAAGTAAGATATTAAAAAGACATATTGAATCAATTAAATTATTAGATCAAGAATTAGCTGATAAAAAGCCTCTTTTTAAAGAAAAAATAGATAGAGTTTATGATTATAATAACGCATTACTTGAAAGTTATAAAAAGTATTAAAGTAGGTTTTTATGAGTAATAAAAAAGGTGTTTATATTCATATTCCGTTTTGTAAGACAATTTGCTCTTATTGCGACTTTTGTAAAACTTTTTATAACGAACGTTGGGTTAAAAAGTATTTATTAAAATTAAAAGATGAAATTGAAGATATTTATATGAATGAGGAAATAGATACAATTTATATTGGAGGGGGAACGCCTTCTGTTTTAAATCCAAAAAGATTAGAAGAATTATTTTTAATTATTAAATTATTTAATACTCCTCATTTAAAAGAATTTACTTTTGAATGTAATTTAAATGATCTTTCAAAAGAATTATTAGAATTTTTAAAACAAAATGGTGTAAATCGCTTATCGATTGGTGTTCAATCATTTAATAGCGAAAAATTAAAATATATGGGACGAAATCATGATTTCATAATCGCTAAAGAAAAAATAAATTTATGTCGCCAAATGGGTTTTTCTAATATTAATATTGATTTTATTTATGGCTTTTCTTGTGAAGATGTCAAAATAATGAAAAAAGATTTATATCAAATTCTAAAATTAAAACCCGATCATATTAGTACTTATAGCTTAATTATTGAAGATAATACTTTATTAAAAATTAAAGATTATAAAAGAATTGATGAAGATTTAGATGCTGATATGTATGAAGAAATAAAAAATATATTAAAGAAAAAACATTATAACCATTATGAAATCAGTAATTTTGCTTTAAAAGGTAAGGAATCCATCCATAACTTAAAGTATTGGCATAATGAAGAATACTATGGTTTTGGTCTTTCTGCCTCAGGATATGTAGATAAAATTAGATATACTAATACCTTGTCTTTAACCAAGTATTTAAATGGTGAAATAAGTAGTAAAAAAGAAATATTATCCATGAAAGATATTATGGATAATCATGTTATGTTAGGACTTCGTCTAACCAAAGGAATTAATATTGAAGAGTTTTTTCAAATATTTAAGGTAAAATTAGAGAATGTTTATCCCATTAAACCTCTTATTAAAAATAATGATTTAATTGTTAAAAAAGGGAATATTTTTATAAATCCGGACAAACTATATATAATGAATGAAATATTATTAAAAATGATATAGTGGGGTGGATTATGAAAAAAGTTCTTTTTTTTCTTTTGTTTTTATTAATACCACATTTTGTCACAGCTAAAGATTTAGTTATTGATAAATTAGAAATTTTAAATGGTGAACTATCTCCTAATTTTGACATTTATAATACTGAATATTCTGTTATCTTAGAAGATAGTGAGTTTAACATTGAATTTAATTATCAAGTAGAAGAAGGTGTTATAGTATCAGTAAATAATAACCATGATTTAGAAAATGATTCGATTGTAACTTTAACGATTTCTAAAAATGAAGAGAAAATAGATTATAATTTTCATATTTTGAAAAATATTACTAAAAATACAATAGCTTTTAAAGAATCAGTAAATAATGAAGAAAATAATTTTATGTTTAAATATAAAATTTATATTATTCCTGGTTGTTGTTTATTTTTAATCTTTATTATTTATAAAATTTTATTTCACAAACGTAAAAAGAAAATCATCTAATATATTAGGTGATTTTTTTGAAATTTATAGCACACAGAGGACTTAGAACCGATGAGTATAAAGAAAATACTCTTTTGGCTTTTCAAAATGCTATTAAAAGTGAAATTATGAGTGGTTTTGAATTTGACATCAGACAAACCAAAGATAAAAAATATGTAGTAAATCATAATATGTTTATTAAAGGAAATTTAATAAAACATCAAACCTTAAAAAAATTAAAAAAAGAATACCACTTGCCGTCTTTAAATGATGTTTTAAAATTAAATACTGATAAAATTATGTTAGTAGAAGTAAAAGATAGTAAACTAAATTATAGAAAGTTTGTAAAGATAATTAATCATTATCAAGATAAAAATATTTATATTATGAGTTTTCACAATAAAGTTATAAATAAATTAAAAAAATATAAAATAAAAGCTAAATTAGGTATTTTAAATTATATTTTAAACACAGAAGAAGATTATGATTATGATTTCATATGCTTATTGAATAATTTAACTACTAAGGAAATAATTGATTGTTATCATCGAAAAAATATTGAAGTTTTTATGTATGGAGTATTAAATGAAGAAAAAGATTTATTCTATCAAAATGTTTATTATATTGTTGATGAAGAACCAAATTAATTTTTTAAACTTTGATTTTGTATATAAATTATGCTAGAATTTAAAATAGGTGAGAATGTGAAACTTATTGCCAAATATTTTAAAGAATTAACTATTACTGAATTATATGAAATTTTAAAAGCTCGAGCTAAAATATTTATTGTGGAACAAAATATTAATTTTCAAGATTTAGATGATATTGATTACAATAGTCTACATTGTTTTTTTATAGAAAATAATAAAGTTATCGCTTATATCAGAGCATTTTATGAAGATGAAAATGCGCAAGTTGTAAGACTTGGGCGTGCTTTAACAATTGAGCATCAAAAAGGATATGGAAAATCTTTAATGGAACAAAGTTTAAAAGCAGTTAAGGAAAAAATGAAATGTAAAAAATTGTGGGTCATTCTCAAGCTCATGCCTTATCTTTTTATGAACAATTTGGCTTTAAAGCGGTATCAGAGCCCTTTATCGAAGAAGGTATAGAACATGTTGCTGTTGAACTAGATGTTTAATATTAAATAAATTAGAAAAATTTCTAGTTTATTTTTCTTTCTAAAAGAAAAAAGTATGTTATAATTGAGATAATAGAAAGAGGGAATCAAAGATGAAATTGAAGAGTTTTAAGAAGAATAAAAAACTAAATAATACCCTCCTAACCCTAGGAGCACTAGCCCTACTGGGGGGGGGGTATATTAATATATAGGAGCTATGCCTTATATAAAGAAACAAAAAGTTATAATATACTAAG
>CAOLUI010000037.1 GCA_948479395.1 uncultured Bacilli bacterium
TTATAATTAATTTTTTTCCAATATAATTTAGTTTAAAATATCTTATTTTTTGGTAAATTATTAGAATTTTTTAAATCATTATTTTTATCTGAACATGATTGGTTTTATTTTAGGCAATTTCTTTTAAGACTTCTTCTATTTTATCAAACATTTCTCTTTTCATTTCTTCAGTAATATCAACATAACCATTTTCTTGTTTTTCACTAATTCCATCAGTTAATTTTAAAGAAACGCCATCTTTTATTGCTACAATATTAGGAGCATAAATTCGCTTTTCTTTGGTGTCTATCTTTTTTCCTTTAGCATTAGTTAAAGTATATTTTTCTAAAACATTATCTAAGATTTTTAAAAGCTTTTTATAGCCTTCACTTCCTTCATTTTCCACAACAATTTTGCCTTCTTCATTTAAAGATAAGGTGTCTCTTATTTCTTTAACGTCAACATAATATATTTTTTGAAAGTTTAACTTACTAGCAACTTCAATTAATGTGGGTATTACACTACGACACCATGGGCAATCAGGAAAGCCAAAATAAACAACAAATGTTTCTTTATTATTAATCATTTCTACTAATTCATCAGCAGTTTTATATTGAATTGGATTATCTTCCTTGATGGTTATACTTCTAATTTTTTTACCATCTTTTTCACTAATAGTATTATTTAAAGCTTCATATTCTTCTTTAAATTTAATGGCATCAGTCTTTTCTTTATTTTCATTAGTTTCTTTACTACAAGCAATAGCTAACGAAAAAATTATGATAAAAATTAAGGTATTTTTAAAAATTTTTTTCATTTTTTACTTCCTATCTATTTACATTTTCAGTTTGGCTAATAACTCTTTTTTTTGATAAAACCCAGTTATAATTTTTACTTATAATTACAGAATTACAATATGGGCATTCATTTCTATTAGATTCTTCTAATGGAGCGTTACAATTTGGACATTTATTTTTATTTTTACTCATTCCTTTTATAAAGATCATTTCGTAATCATATCTTACTTTCTTATGACTATTTCCTCTTAAGGTAATATTATTTTCATCTACAACATAATCAAAACATTCTATTATCATTCTAACAGTTAATGATATTATATTTGAATTTGTTTCCATGTTAGTAATTTCAAAGTCTTTAAGGACAAAATCTTTCATGATATTTTTTTGTTTTTTAACACCTAGAGCTACTAATTGACTTTTATAGGTATTATATAGCTCATCAGTAGTATATTTTTTTAGATTATCATAATCAAAATTCATCCATGCCTCTTGAATATTCTTATATATTTCATATGATTGATTTTTAAATTGTTCTTTAGAAAAATCAGGTAAAATTTCTTTTATTTTATTGGTATCAAAAGGAATAAGTGGTTTAGTAGATGGAATATTATTAGTAGTATTAGAGTTTTTATTATTAGAATTAGAAGTAATTAATACAACAACAATTATAATTATAATCCAAATAATAAAACCGCTTCCATTACCTATATAAATACCAGATGAAGAACTAGAACTATTACGATCAGAAGAACTACTCCAATTAGAACTAGAACCCCAATCAGAGCTACTTGAAGAACCCCAATCGGAACTAGAACTTGATCCTGAATCATAACTTCCATCCCATCCTGATTCTGCTTTTACTCCCGAGAAGATAAAAAGTGATAATATTAAAATAATTAAACAAGAAATTTTAAATTTTTTGGACATAATTTTTTATTCTCCTTTTTTATGAAGTACTTATTGATACTAAAATCCAATCTTTATCATTTAAATTATAAGTAGTATTACAATAAGAACATACACCATTGGCATTAACATCAATACTAGCTCCACATCCAGGGCATTTTCTATTGATACTTTGACCTTTAGCTTGAATCTTTTTACTAAAAGTTAAATAATTTTCTTTTTCTACTCGATGGTCATTTACCCCACTTACGAATTTACCAGATTCATCAATTAAATAATCCATATATCTTGATATAATTTTGACTTTGATTAGCATTTCATTTTCGGTTATTTCGCTAGTCAAAAGATGCGTTTCTTTAACATTCAATTCATCATACATTTGGATTAAACCTTGTTTGTTAAGATCATTTAATTTAGTTTCTAAACTTTGATAAACTTCTAGGTTAACAAAATGTTTTATTTTTTCTAATTCTTTAGTCATAATTGCTGTATGAATTTGAATAAAAATATTATCAACATAAGTTTTGAATGCACTTTCAGTAAATTGGGGATCTATTTGTAAAATTTTTTCCATTTTTATTTAGCTTCTTGACCACAATTACTACAAAATTTACCATTAAGAGGTGTGCCACAATTACTACAAAATTTGGCATTACTTGCAGAATTATTATTGTTATTATTTATTGCACCCATCATATTAGCTCCAGCTTGATTAGCCATATTCATTCCCATAAAGCCCATCATTGAACCATTTTCATTACTGGCAGCTTTTTGCATTGCCTCAGCTGTTGCTCCTGCCATTAGTCCACTTTGAAGATTTGGATCTGAAAATATTTTAGCATCATCAATTTTAGATACCCTTTTCATTGAATCATCGGTTAAATTAATATCTCCAAGTGCGACATCAGTAATAATTAAACCATATTCCTTTTTCCATGAATCATCTAAGCATTTATTCATTTCATCAGAAATATCACTACCATACATTCCCATATCTCCAAAGGAAACTTTTTTAAGACGCATTACATTAGAAATTGCTTTAGTAACTTGTTCAATAAATTTCATTTTTAATTGACTTCCAATGATTTCATCAATTGTAATTGAATCTTTAGCATTAGTTCCAATAACTTCACTAACAAGTATAGCCGGATCTACTACTCTTACAGCATATTCACCAAAGAAAGTTACTTCTAGTGTTCCATATTTTTCATCTGTAATTTTTTTAGGTTGAGGACTACCAAATTTATTACCTAATATTATTTTGGTATTTATATAATACACTCTTTGGTCATGAGCTGGTTGCCCACCATAAGTTATACGTCTTCCGATATTTTTAATAGATTCTTTAATTCCTTTAAAAAATCCTCCTTCAAAAACTGTTGGTTCAGTACTATTATCGTAAGTAAAAACTCCAGGCTCGGCAGTAAACTCTGTAATCATACCATTATCAACAATTAACATTGCCATTCCCTCTGGAACAATTATTTCACTTCCTTTAGTAATAATTCCTTCACTTGCATTTTTATTTCCACTTCCATGTTTCACTTCACCTTTTTGAATTAAAACATTTTCATTTATTTTTGGACAAACAATAAACTCTTTAAATTGATCTCCTAATGTAGATGATACTGCACTAGTCGTTGCTTTTATTAATCCCATAAAACACCATCCTTTTTCTAAACTTATTATATCATAATTTAACTATATTTTTTTAAAATATATCTAAAGTTTGACAAAAAGTTATTTTTTATAATCATCCAAGAATGAATGCTTTTTGCCATTTTTAGAACACCCTAAAATGCAATTTAAGTTAATGTTTGACATTGATTTAAACAAATTATCATCAATATCTTTATTAAGAGTACGTAAATAATTAATTATTCTTTTCATTTCTAAGCGTTTACTAGTATTTTCATTATGCTCTTTATTTTTTTCAGTGAATGAACAAGCACAATTTAAAAATTGCAAATCATTACTTTCTTTCCAAGCTATTATATTTTTTTCTTTAATTAAGTACATGGGACGAATTAATTCTAAACCTTTAAAATTATCACTTGGTAATTTGGGAAGCATGGTTTTTACTTCAGCCGAATAAAACATCGATAATAAAGTAGTTTCTATAACATCATCAAAATGATGACCTAAAGCTATTTTATTACATCCTAATTCTTGTGCTTTATTATATAAGTGACCTCTACGCATTCTGGCACACATATAACATGGATTTTCTTTGTTTAATTTTTCTGAAACAGCAAAGATATTTGTTTCAAAAATTTCTACAGGAATTTTTAAGTTTTTGGCATTATTTAAAATTAGAGCCATATTTTCTTTTTTATAACCAGGATTCATAACGACAAATTTAAGTTCAAAGTTAATTTTTCCATGTTTTTTTAATTCTTGGAAACATTTAGCCATTAAAAAAGAATCTTTTCCACCACTTAGACAAACCATTATTTTATCATTTGGTTCTATTAATTGATACTTATTAATGGCTTTTACAAATGGGCTCCAAATAGTTTTACGATATTTTTTGATAATACTTCTTTCTATTTCACAACATTCCATAAATTCACTCAACTTTTTCTAATTTTTTCATGATAAAAATAATTAATAGCATTTATATTATTAAATTGACAAAATTCATTTAAGTCTTTTCCTAATTTTTCCCAATAACTTATATCTTTTTGATTATAAATTTTATTATATAAAGGATAATATTCAGGATATTTTTCTTTTATATAATTTAAAATATAATATTTATAACCGGTGCGTAAATTTAAATTTTCAAGCCAATATTGATCTACAAAATATTTGGTTTTTAAAATTATTTCTTTTGGATTAGTTATTCCAGGAAAGATTGGGGACATAAAAAGAATTGTTTTGATTTCATTGTCATGTAAAATTTTTAAAGTTTCAATTCTTTCTTTTATACTACTTGCTTTGTCCATATCGTTCTTAAAATTTTCGTCTAAAGTATTGATAGAAATAGCTACTTCTAAGTTTTTCATTTGTTTTAAAAGATCTAAATCTCTTAATATTAGAGAACTTTTTGTTGTAATTGATAAATAACAATCTACATCTTTTAATTGTTCTAAAATTGAACGGGTAATTTTATATTTTTCTTCTAAAGGATTATAACAATCTGTAACTGATGATAAAAAAACTTTTTTATGAAATAATTTTGAAGAGCTTATTTTTTTATCACATATTTTAATATCGATAAAATCTCCCCATTCTTCTTTATGGCCAGTGAATCTTTTCATAAAAGAAGCATAACAATATTTGCAAGCATGAGTACAACCGATATAAGGATTTATTACATAATCACTCGTAGGAAGTTTAGATATACTAACATAATCATTTACTTTTACTTCTTTTACTATCATTTTTAATCATTCCTATTTAACTTTATTTTAATATATTTAATTAGATTTTTAATTTGAGGCGTTAATTCTAAATCGTTATTTATAATAAAATCTATTAGTTCCAAGGGAACTCTTTTGACATGATTTTTCATCCATAAATAATCATTATAATCAGCAAGAGAATAATTTATTCCATCTAAAGTTCTTTTTTCTAATCTTTCTTTGATATTTTTTTCAGAGCATTCAATCCTAACAATAAAATATTTATAGCCAAGATTTTGAAAATATTTTAGCTTTGCTTCATAATTATGACAAAAACAACTATCATAAATACAATTACTATTATTGAGTAATAATTTCTCTAATCTATATTTTTGAAGTTTATCTTTTAGATTAGTAGCGTCATTATAATCATTTAAAAAGTTTCTAACCTCATCATTATTTAAAATTACAACATCTTCATATTTGGAAATTTCTAAGGCAACTGTACTTTTGCCCATTCCTGTAAAGGCATCAAATAAAATAATATAGGGATTTTTCCTATTTCCTTTGGGAATAGGAAATTTTTTAATAAAATCTTTTTGTAAATCCATTTATTTTAGAACCTTATATTTTAATTGAATATAGGAATTTTCTAATTCATTACATTCAATTAATTTTAAAGCCTTTAATTTAAAAAGATCTTTAGAAAAAGTGATGGCCTCTCCATCTATTAAAGTTGAAGTATCTTTTCCACCTACTAAAAGAGGGGCAATTACTATATTTACATAATCTATTAGGTTATCTCTTAAGAACTTTCCATTTAATGTACCACCAGATTGAATTGTAATGGCTTGGGTATTATATTTTTTCTTCATGTCACATAATAAAGTATTGAGATTTAAGGATTCGTAAAATAATATATCAAGATTATCATATTTTTTTTGTAAAGAATAAGCAATATGATTTTTATTGGTTGTTATAAGAATAAGCTTATTAACCCAATGACATATATAATCTATTCCTTTTTCATTTAAATGAGGTTTATTATCTATAATAATAAATCTACAATCTATTTTATCATGATATTCATTTTTTTCATTAACTCCGATTTTAGCCATAACTCTACCTGTATTTAATGAATAATAGTCAGTGGTAGTTTCAATTTCATAGTATTGTTGAATTCCTTCTTTAACTCCCTTTATTTGACACCAATCTTTATCAGCATCTAGTTCATCACTATTTCCACTGGTAATTTTTCCATCCAATGACTCTAACATGAATAAAGTAGTTACAGGTCTTTCCATATAATACCTCCTTTTAAATAGTATTTTATCATAAGTTTAAGTATATTAAAACTCGAAACATCAAAGTTCGAGTTTATATCAATTTGGTAGCCTGTACGGGTTTCGAACCCGTGAATACCACCTTGAGAGGGTGGCGTGTTAAACCACTTCACCAACAGGCCAAAAATAAATTTTAGATATTACTATCTTATCATAATTTTAATAAAATAAAAAGAAATTTATTATTTATTCAATTATATCAAATAAATAATAAACTTCACTTGTGCCTAACATGCTATTAGTTATTGAATTACCATTATAGGCGTATAATTTATTTTTGTAAATACCAATATGCTCATACACATAGGCCATCATTACCCGATTATCTTCTGGGTTTTCTCGATCTCTTGTTCCATCATAAATAACTTTAAAACGACCATCATTCATATATTTTAAATCAGTAATAATTATATCACCATTTAATGTTGTTGTTACAAATCTTAAAGTACTTGTAATCTTTGCTTCAATATCTTCTAAAAATTTATTATAACTAGATATATTAAATTCTTCTGTTCCATCAATAACATAGCAACCATCTCTTTTGGCATCTTCCAAAGAATAATTATCTGATAATAATTCAATATTTTTTAGGGTTGTATCAATCTCGCAAGAATTGCCTTTATCATAAGTAATAAAAAATTCACTGAAAATTAAACCTTTTTTAATACCATAATCAGTTATGGTAAAATCTTCTTTCTTATTATAAAAGTAATCTTTACCATCACAAGTTAATTTTTCATAATTATTTAAAATGGTTTCTAATTCTAATTTTAAAGAAGAATAAGAACGAAAAGTAGTAAAAGTAGCATTATACATACAACACTCTTCATTTAAAATAGAGAGTTTAGGAATATCTAAGATTTTACCAGAGGCTTCGGATTTATAATTGGTAATTCCAAAAGGATACATTAATAATATAGCAAATATTAAACATAATATTGATATTAAAATTAAATTTCTAATAGTTTTTTTAGATAATCTTTTTAGAAAGATTATTTTTTTATTGGCAGGAGTTTTTTGTTCTTTTTTTATTTCTTTTGGTGGTTTTTTTAATTTTTGAAATTTTTCTTTTATTTTATAAAAAAACTCTTTAATAGTATTTGATTTTTGTTTAAGGTTTTGGGGTGAAGTTTCTTCTTTCTTTTTTTCTAAAGTTGGTGATTCATTTTTAATTTCTTCTGAAATTTTATTAGGAATGTTTTTCTTTTTTAAATTAGCATTTTTCTTTTTTACTGAATTATTTTTTTTACGATTTTTAGAATTAACTTTTCTTTTAATATTTTTTTTATTAACTTGGTTTTTTTTCTTATGTTTTTTATTATTTTTTTTCTTGTTACTTTGTTTCAATTTAAATCACCCACCTTTTTTCTAGGCCTATTATAGCGAAAATTTTTTAAAAAAGATAGTATATTTTGGCAAAAATTTTAGCCAAATTTGCAGCTAAATTATTTATATGCTATAATTTCAAGAAATAAAGGAATTTTTAGAATGGAAAAGAATATTTTATATTTAGAAAATAAAGATTTAGAAAATTTAAAAGAATTAGGTCATGGGACAGATGGAACTGTTTATTTTTATAAAAAAGATTTATTAGTTAAACTTTATCATAAAAGGCTTCATCAAATAACTTCTTCTAATACAGATGAAGATATGAAAATATATACTAAAGGGGCATTTCGTAATACCAATTATTATACTAATGATTTAACTTATTATAGTTATAGTGAAGAGGAAAAGGAAAGTATTAAACTTTTACCGAAAGAAGCTATTTATAAAGCTATCGAAAAAAGAAGAAACCTGGAACTTACTTCACTTCCATTAGGAGTTGTTTTTTTTCAAAATTGTTTCGCAGGATGTATAATTGAATATAAACATGGAATTCAAATTCATAAATTAATTGGTTTACCTTTAAATATGAGAAAAAAAATTTATTTAAATATTTTAAAGGCTGAAGCGGAACTTTTAAAAAATAACATTTATCATATCGATCTTGCTAATAGTCCTTTTGCTAAGCGATATATTGTTCTTCCTAATAAGAAAATAATTGAAACAGGACATTCACATGTTTTAGTTAATCCTTGGACACTGAAGACTCATTTTATAGATTTAGAAGGCAAGTCAACTATTTATACAGAAAAAGAAAATCCTTTTTATAAAAGAATGAGTTTAAATAATTTAACAATATTAACTTTAGAATTTTTACTCCAAATTAATTGGGAAGAATATAAAGAAGATGAGGAAGAGATGGTTCCTCTTTTAGAAAAAATGAAAGTCCCTGAAATAATGATTGATAAACTAATTGGAGAAGACATGAGAGAATTAGAAGATTTTTATGAATTAAGTTTAATTTTAAAAAAATAGATAGTTTTAAATATAACCTAAAAACTATCTTTTTCATTATAATTAAAGGCTAATTTGATAATCTCATCAATAAGAGTCATATTTTTGCCAATTTGTTCAATATAATTATTTCCATATATTTTTTTTAGTTTTAAAAAAGCAGCTGAAATATATTTTTCTTCTATTACAAATAATTCTAAATAATTTAATATTATATCTTCAATAAAGTAGCAATTATTATTTTTTAAGAAGTCGTAAATTTTTTGAAAATTATTTTTATCGATTAAATTTATATAATCATTTTCATAATTATCATAAACTAAATCTAAATATATATCACTCAAATATTTTTTTAAAAACATATTAATTTTTCCTCTCATTTGGCGTAATATAATAATTACTAATTATATCTTCAAGTGATATACCATATATTTGTTGAATATCTAAATTACTCATGGAAAATATTTCATGAAGTTTTCCTTCAATGGTAAACGGCATATTTTGAGATTTAAGAAATTCTATTTTAGCTAATAATTCTTGAATCGAAATATGATTAAGAGCAATTTCATTTTTATTTATATCTATATCATATTGTTCACAAATATTTATAATTTCTTCTCTATTTTTTTTTACACTCCAAATCATTCCTATTTTACTTAGTAATTTCCCTCTATTACTCTCTGGTAAACAATTTCTTCTTTGTACTGCTATCCATTGGCCTAAATTTATTTTACCATTTTCATTATATGTATATCCATCATTAGTTTTGAATTTTTGTGGTACCTCTAAATTACCATGATATTCCTTATAAATTTTAGCATAATTATACATTTTTTCCCATGGCCTTCTATTTTCAAAACGCATTCCTATTTTACTTAACAATTTCCCTCTGTCACTCTCGGGTAAACATCTTCCTCTTTGGTTTGCAATCCATTGGCCTAAATTTATTTTACCATTTTCATTATATGTATATCCATCATTAGTTTTGAATTTTTGTGGTACCTCTAAATTACCATGATATTCCTTATAAATTTTAGCATAATTATACATTTTTTCCCATGGCCTTCTATTTTCAAAACGCATTCCTATTTTACTTAACAATTTCCCTCTGTCACTCTCGGGTAAACATCTTCCTCTTTGGTTTGCAATCCATTGGCCTAAAGGTATTATTCCATTTTCGTCATATGTGTATCCATCATTAG
>CAOLUI010000038.1 GCA_948479395.1 uncultured Bacilli bacterium
TAATGATATTGTTATCACACTTAGCATTATTATTCTTTTTTTATTCATTTATTTTAGCCCCTTATCTTAATCTTATAGTTTATTTTTCTATTATTTCGATTATAGCATTTATCACTTTTTTTAACAACTATTTTGTCCCAAATAAAAAGTCCTAATTTATCATAATTAGCACTTATTTTATTTAAAGTTTTTTAAAAATTTTTTACTTCTTTTTTTCAATAAAACTAAATCATTTAAATTAATTATATTATAAAGCATTATAAATATACCAACAGTTTTAGTTATGACTAGAGTTCTAAAAGGATTTATTATAATCATAATTCCCATAAATATTAATAAAAGAGTAGAAACAAAAATTATTTTTTTAGCCTCTTCGCCTACTTTTTTTAAGTTATAGAATAATAAAAGTTTATTTATTCCATCGATTAATAAAGCAATTCCTAGACTAATATTAAGAATATTTAACATTTTTAATGGATTAAACATTAGAAAGAGACCTAAAATAATATTAATAATTCCAATAATTAAGTTAGTTTTAAATAATTTTATTTTATTCTTATCTATAAAAGTATAGATTTGAATTAAACCTGTGAGAAGAAAAAATATACCTATTAAAACTCCAGCAATTGTATTAGCTATTTCACTTTTTAGAAATATAATTAAACCTAAAATAGCATATAGAAGGGAAAAACCCATTTCTATTAAAAGAATTTTGTTAAATCTCTCTTCCATTTTTTTCATCACATCATCCCTTACTTAGGTCTAAGTATAGCATATTTTAAAATGGTTGTATAGATTGAAAGATTTAATTGTATTTATTATTTTGTTTAAAAAAAAGAAATAGAAAACTATTTCTCAATTTCGGTATTAGTTACTATATCAGCATTAGTAAGTGATGTGGCAATGGATAATAACTCTTCACTCGAAAGATCTGTTCCCGCTAAATAATATTCAATGTTATTGCTAGTCCAAGATATCGAATTAGATTGAAGCGCTGCGACAGAATCATTTAAAAGATGTGGATCTCCATATACAGGAATTATTTCAAATTCATTACTTGAAGTGGCTTTTTCTTCGACTAAGATAAAGTTTTTATTTCCACTATAAGTTAATATTACTCGATCTCCTTCTTCAGAATCTAGAACATCTTTACTTGTTAAATAGGTTTCATTAGGTATATACAATGGATAAACTATATCTTTTAAAGCACCTGTTTCCTCTTCAACTTTAGGACATGTTTTATTTTCATCACAAGTATTGGTGTTACAACAATCTTGATCTACTAAATCATCTAAATTAAAATCATCTTTGTCTAATCCGGCTTTTAAATCTAAAGATTTTATATCAACCTTTATTTTAACAACATCATCACTTGTAAATACTTCAATTCGTTCAATATTCATGCTTTTGTCAAAATATATTTTTTCATATGCTAGTTCACTATTATTGGGATAATTAACTCCTGCTTTTATAACATATTTGTTATCAACTTCTTCAATGGTACTTTTCTCATCATTTTTTATATCATTTAGTAATGAAGCTAGTAAGTAGGATTGACTAGAGTTATTTGGCCAATCACTTTGAAATTTAAAACTTTTGTTTAAACTTGGGGTAACTACATATACTCCTTCAGCATTTTTTAGTATTACTTGTTCATGATTATTAGTTTGGTTTATTAAACGAACTTTATAAAAATCGTCTTTTAAAAATGAGGCTTCAACTGAATAAACGTAGGTATCTTCATTGTTAATTATTTCCATGGATCCTTTTAATAAATAGGATTTAGATTTGGTTACTTTATTTTCAAAATCATTTTTAGCTTTATTAATATCTATTTTGCCACAACTACAAGTTAAGAGTAACACTATAAATGTTAAAATACTTATTTTTTTCACTAAACCACTTTCCTTTTCTACTTAAATATATTTGTAGAAAAACAAAATATTCATGAATAATTTTTATTCTTTGGTTAATAATAAAAATAAAGGTGTGTGATAAAATGGAAACTGTTCAAAAAGTATGTTTAGTTTTCACTATTGTGGGAGCACTAAATTGGGGTTTAATCGGATTTTTTGATTTTAACCTAGTTACTGCTTTATTCCAAGATAATAGTGCTATTACAAGAATAGTTTATAGTATAGTAGGAATTTGTGGATTAATTAATGTTGGTTTATTATTTAATCACATCACAAATGATCCAGTAAAAAAATAAGCATTTTAGAAGATGCTTATTTTATTTTGAAATAACAACCGTTGGTTTAAGATAATCAAACTGAGGAATATTTCTTATTATGCCAAAGCCGATTGTTATGATTATTAATAAATAATAGATTAAAGAATTTATTTTTAATTTATGATGATAAATAATTAAACCAATTAGATATATAATCTTATAAATTAAAAATAATAATAATAAAATAAATGTTAAAGGATTATATCGAAATGCCTGATAAAAATTTAATTCTATTAAGGAGAATAACATCCTAGTTATACCACAACCAGGGCAATAAAAACCAGTTATTTTATGGAATAAACAAGGAATACTTAAGCCAAATTTTTGATTTAAAAAATAATATCCCTCTAAAATTAAGAAAAATATAATTCCAAGGAATATTATTTTATATAATTTTTTCATTATTCAGCAAATCTATTTAAATCATTTTGAAGTAAACAATAATTTACTATTGATAAACCAAAAATAGCTAAAACTAAATAAAGAACTGAGTTATCATTAATTTCTTTATTATACATTTTACCAGCATTATAGAGTTTTTGACCCATTTTATAGTTCCAATAAAAAGAATAAATTCCACATGTAACTATTGTTAATAAAAGGGCTACTCCACCTGAGGGAGTATTTTCTCCACTTACTTTATTTGCTTCATTAGTTAGACAAACAAACCAATACAACCCATATATACCACAAGTTATAATAGATAAAATTACTGAAATAGCAATTTCTCTTTTTGTAATTATTGGTGTATTTGAATTATTATTATTTCCATTTACTTGTTTACCACAATTTGGGCATGCATTAAAATTTTCTTCTAACTCTTTACCACAATTTCCACAAAACTTACTCACTTTTTACCTCCTAATCTTTAATATTATAGCATTTATAATTAAGATATGTAAATACAAAATAAAAAAGTCGAATTATTTTTCGACAATTTTTATTTTAACTTTATTTGTTACGATATAAGAGACACGAGGATCATCATTATCAATTTTAAGTTCAACTTCGTAGTCTCCTACAGTAAATCCTGATAAATCAACATATGCAGTAATATTTTCTTCCGTTATACTATCAATTACGGATTGAACGCCTTTTACTTGAACAGCAATAGCACTAGCATCAGTTAAATTAACTTTTAACTTTTCATCTAAATTTTTGTTAGTAATAGCACTAATATTTAAAGTTTTTTGTTTTTCATCGCCAAAACTAACAATGATTTTAGCGCTTGTATCACTAATATAACGTACACCATTTGGTTTGGATACAGTAACATTATATGTTTTAGAGCCATTATTTCCTAAATTAGAAACATCAATCGTTACGGGAACACTAGAAATATTATCTATAACATCTTTTTCTCCATATATATCTACAGAATAGGAATTTGAACCATTTATAGTAACAGAAGAAATAGCTTTACCAGTTATCAATGATCCAGTAGTTAAGACTTTAATAGGAACTGACTGTTTATAAGTATCAAGAGTTAAAGTTGCTGAAATAGTTGATGGAACTATTTCGACATTTTCTAATAAATTACCATCTTTATCATAAGCTACTAAAGGGATATTATCAGTATCATAAGATCCAGCATCTTTGTAATCAGGATTTTGTAAATCAATTAAAGCTTTAACCGTAGCAATTTTATCTAAAGCATCTTTGGAGCCTTTAACAACTACTTCACTTTTAGATAATTCAACGTTTTCGACACTTAGTTTTTCATTTAATTTGTCTTCATTTAGTAATTCATAAGAAATAGAAGAAGTTTGACTAATTTTATTTTTGATAGTAACAGTTACATAAGTGGGATCTATTTTATACTTAATAGAATCTACCGTCTGATTATAAGTTAGTTTTACTTTATAAGGAGTATCACTTGGTTTATAATCAGTTAAATCAAGAACAACTTCATGATCTCCAAGTTGTTTAGCTAAGTAAATAGCACTTTTATTTCCAGTTAAAATTATATCAACACTTTCAACTAATCCTTCAACTACATAAGCTTCTTTATTATATAAAATTTTTACTGGTTGATTAGCAATTATTTCGGCTTCATTTTCCACTAAATTAATAACTTCTTTATCAACTAAGAAAAACATACCTATCGCAAATCCTAAAGATAAATAAAGTAAGATATGAGGACGATTTAATACTTTTTCTAATTTATTAGAATTATTTTTAAATTTATCCGATATTTTAAAAATTATTCGACTTATTGGAGTGACTATTAGAATATCAATTAAGTTATATAATTTATGAAATAAACCATTTTTTTTGTGTTTCTTTTTCATTTTTGGTTGTTTTGCATTTTTTTTAGTCATCTAAATCATCTCCTTCCATTTCTCGATCGGCTTCATAGAAGACTTCAGTTTTAGGTTTTAATTCTTCAATTAAACGCAATCTAAATTCGTCAAGAGATAAATTATAATTTAAATCTCCATCACAAGCGATGCTTATCTTTCCAGTTTCTTCTGAAACAATTAAAGCAATGGCATCACTTTCTTCAGCGATTCCTAAAGCGGCACGGTGTCTAGTTCCCAATTTTTTATTAACATTAGGATCCATACTAGTTTTAAATACACTTCCTGCACAAGTAATTCTATTTCCCTGAATAATTATCCCACCGTCATGAAGAGGAGAATTTTTAAAAAATAAGTTACATAGTAGTTCACTAGTTATATCAGCATAAAGTTTAGTTGCTGGATCTATATATTCTTGTAGAGATATATCACGTTCAATGACGATTAAAGCTCCAGTTTTAGTTTTTTTCAAAGCTTCAATTGCTTCCATTATTTCACAAACCATTTTTTCTCTTTCATCAAATGTTAAAGTTTTATGGCGACCCAGTAATTGAGTTCGACCAATACTCTCTAAAACACTTCTAATTTCTGGTTGAAATATTATTATTATAGCTAATGGTCCCCATTCTAAAATGTATTCAAGAATTATTCCTATAGTAAATAAATTAAATATTTTACTAAATAATTCAATAGCTAATATTAAAATGACTCCTTTAACAATTAAAATCATTTTGACATTATTTTTTATATTTTTTAAAATATAATAAAATAATAGCCAAACAATACAAATATCTAATATTTTAGTTACTAGTGTCCATAACGATTGTAAAGACATTTTTATCACTCCCTTTTCGTTTTTTTATTATAACAAATTTTTAATTTTTATTCTATATGTTATAAAGAAAGAAAAAGTAAACTTGTCACTTTGTTTTAAATGATTAAAGGTCAAAAAAAAAATTATTTCATTCTAAATTAACGTTATGATAAATATTTGTTACATCATCAACATCATTTAAAATGCGTAATAATTTTTGAAAATCTTCTAGCTCCTCTTTTTCTAAAAATACTTTGTCTTTAGGATACATTCCTGTTTCATCATATTCGTAAGAAATATTAGGAATAATTTTTTCAATAATGTCTTTCAATTTATGTTGATCTTTGGGATTAACAGAGATAGTTAACATATTGTTTTCATTTTCAAAATCAATAAATTCTATTCCATTTTCAATTAAGCTATTAAATATTTCTTCTTCATTATTATATTTAAAACTTATAATGGTTAAATTATCATAATTATAAGCAACTGAATTGGTTACCCCTAGGCTTTTATGAACTTTATTGAAAGCAGCTCTTACCTCAGCTACTGTTCGATTTACATTATCGGTCATTGTTTTTATAATTAAAGTTGAAGAGCCAGGTCCAAATCCTTCATAATAAATAGTTTGATAATCTTCTCCGCCACTTTTTTTAGCTTTTTCAATTGCTCTATTAATTACATCACTTGTGACTTGATCTTTTTTAGCTTTTTCAATCAAACGGCGTAAATTTAAATTTCCATTAGGATCTGTACCCCCTGTTTTGGCAACTTGATATATTTCTTTAGCATAACTAGAATACATTTTAGCTTTAGCAGCTCCTGTTTTGGCTTTACTAGCAGCAATATTTGGAAATCTTCCCATAAAACCATTCCCTTCTTTTTTAATATATCATAGATGGCATTGATTGTAAAATAAGGTTAATTTTCTTATATAAAAGATATTTCTTTAATGAAATTATAAACAAAATGTTTTTTATTAATACTTTTTTGAAGATTTTTTAATACTTTAAATGGTTTATAAATTTGATAATAATCAAAATTTTTATTTTTCATAATATATTCAAAAGATTTTATTACAATATCTTTTTCAGTTTTAACATGAAAGAATCCTTTTAAATGATTAATTTCTTTTTTAGGTATTTTTCTAACTAAAAATTTATAAAAGAAATTAGGATAATTTTTAAAACAATAATAGTAACCATCTAATTGTTTTATCACTCTTAAAGTATCGTAATAGCCCATTTTAATAATTTCCTCTATACTTTTGGAATCAAAATTAAAAACGCCACCTAAACTTCTTTTTGGACTAATTCGAATAATTTCTATATCTTTTTTGGGTTTACGATTAATATTTAATAAAGGATTTAGTTCAATAACATATATTTTTTGATATCCTTTTTCGATTAACATATTTAATGGGGTATTATCGTAAAATCCACCATCTAAATAGTAATGATTATCGATCTTTTTTTCCATTTTAAATACTGGTAAATAACAGCTAGCTAAAATATAATCAAACATTTTACCTTTTATCATGTCTTCTTTAAATATATATATAGGTTTTAAGTTTTTTATTCTAATAGTGCAAATTCCATAATCTATTTTATTATTTCTTAATGATTCTTCATTTAAATTATTTTTTAAAACATTTTCTAAGCCTTGAATACTAATACCTCTTTTTTTTAAAATTTTTAGAATATTTAAAAAACTAAATTTATAATAATCTAAATCATGCTCTTTTTTGGTCATTTTTTCTAAAAGTTTTTCATTAAAGCCTAGAATTTCACCCATATTAACATTTTGCCAAAATTTAACTAATTCTTCTTCTTTACCGCTAGCAATCATTGCTCCATTAAAAGCACCAATACTAGTTCCACAAACTCCATTAAATTTTATTTTATTTTGTTTAAAAGCAAGAGCGGACCCTGCTTGATAAGCCCCTCTAGCTCCTCCACCTTGTAATGCTAAACCGATCATTTTTTAAGACTTCTTTCTATTTTTCTCTTTAATGGTTTAGCTAAGAAACGATTAATATTTTTTGATGATTCTTTTAGAGTAGCAAAATATTGTTCTAAACTATCTTCTTTATTTATTATTTTCTTATCTTCTTTAAATATATTTCCATGATATTCATACGGATTAAATAATAAGCTCCAAATAATACTGAATGTTAAACCATAATTTTCAAGAATTTTAAATTGTAATTCATTAGAATTCATTCGAAATTTGACTCCACCAGATAAGATTTTCGTTTTTTTATTTAAAGATTTAATGTTTTGGAGAGCCCAGACAAAACTGTTAGCAACCATATCTAAAGTAATTAATTCTAAAGATTCATTTCTTTTATACAAAAAAGGAGTTTTATTTAAAGTTAAGTTTCCTAAAATAAAAGGAATCCGAAAGATAATATAATTTTTAATATTTTCTTTAATTAGATTTTCACATTTTTCTTTTATTTGACTATAATAATCATCTGATTCTATTTTAATTTTGTTATTTAAAGAAATCTCTTGCGCTTTTTTTTCATAAATAGTAGTACTTGAAGGATAAATTAAAACAGATTGCGGATTGAAAAAACTAATACTTCGAACTAAATTTTGAGTGCCCTTATAATCAATTTCTTTTCCTAAATTATGAGTCAAATTACAAAGTGGTGGCATGATCCCAGCAAGATGAATTATATAATTGTGATCTTTTATTAAAGCATCAATTAGTACTGGATCACTAACATCGCCATAAACTAGATTTATTTTTTTTTGATATTTTTTTAATTTTTGATTATTTTTTTTATTTTTTAAATCTAAAGCTGTTATTTCATATTTATTTTCAGAAACTAAATATTCTAAAATTTTAAGCCCTATTTCTCCAGCAGCACCTGTTATTAAAATTTTTTTCATTGTATCACCTACTAATCTTATAATAAAAACATGATTAAGCCTATTATAATTCCTAATAAAAGGCCGCTTTTCATTTCTTTTTTTCTGATATTTTCTTTAACTTCATGAAATAATTCAAATAAAGAAATATAAATAATCATACCTAAAGTTAAAGATAAAAGAATTCCTTCTAGATAAGTATTAAAATCTGTTTGTAAGAGATAAAGAAATAAAGCTCCTAGGCTACTAGAAAAAATAAGTAAACAAGAAATCAAAACTTTAGAAATTTTCTTTTTAGTACTGGCTCCCATACTAGCAGATATTTCGATTCCAAGGGGCAGATTGTGCAGTCCAACAGTTAAAGCTAAAATAAAACCTGATTCTAATGAATTAAGACCACTTATATAAATTGATATTCCTTCTAAAATATTATGAATTGTTAAAGATAAAGCTGTTATTAGGCCAATATGAAAAAAATGATCATTATGTTCTTTTAGATTAGTTTCATTATCATGATGGTTATGCTTATGTTCAGGAATAAAAATATCTAATAATTTTAAAGAACTAATTCCTAAAATGAAAAATATTATAATTAAAATAAGATTTGAAAAATTATTAAGTGGTGAAAATATTTCAATGATTTCAGGCACTAAATCAAATATAATTAAAAATAACATAATAATAAAAGTAAAACCTGTAGATATTAAAATTAATTTTTCTTTATTTGAAAATAAATAAGGTATTATTAAACCAATTAAAAAGAAAATACCTACTAAAATGGTTAATAAAAAAGCTTCTAACATCTTAAACCTCTTTCTTTTTTTATTATAACATATTTTAATAAAAAAACACTTATAGTTAACTATAAATGCTATTGATTTTGGGATACAGGTATTGCTTCTAAATAAAGTTTACCCAAAAAGTTTCCATTGGTTAATTCAATTTGGTTTATTTCATTATTATTTTCTAACCACATTCTAAATATTAAATTATCTGTTGAATCAGGAGCGATGGTAATTTTATTCGTATTTAATTTTATTCTTTCAACGTTTGTTAAAGTAGTATTTGATTCACTATCCCCAGGAGTATCAGTTCTAGTAACATTTTCAAAAGTTCCATTTCCAATAGAAGTTGTACCATTTAGAAGCTCCCATTTAAAGTATTTACTATATAAATTTTTGGATAAAGAAATATCGGTTAAATAAATGTCGTATTCTGCCGAAATGTTTGATTCAGCAGTATTTTTAACATAAAAAGAAACACTTTCAGCTTTTTTTTCAATATCAGCACTTTCAATTAAATGAAGTTTAAGATTGTTAATAGCATTAATACTATCACTATCTAAATTAGTATCAATACGTAGAGTTCCAGCTTGAAGAGAAGTATCTTTAGCTTCTCCTGCTATTTTACTTGTAAAATATGCATATGTTACACTAACTCCAATAACTATTAAAGCAACTGTTAAAATAATTCCTTTAGCATAATTACTTTTGGTATTTTCTTTCATTAGTAACCACCTATTCTTTAAAATATTATACTAAATAAAAAAAGATTATACAATCCTTTTTTAACTAGTCTTGTCTTCTGAATTTAATGTGTAATATAAATTTGAAAGTGCACAATTGTTGTGCAGTTAATTTTGTAAAAGGTA
>CAOLUI010000039.1 GCA_948479395.1 uncultured Bacilli bacterium
ACAAAATCAACTAATACTTTCATATTCTTTTCTCCTCAATAAATTACTATTTGTATGATAGATTAGCAAAAAATATAATTAATCTATTGTACACAAATAATAGTTGAACTTATACAAATATTATAATACTTTTCATATCCTTTTTAAAGTTATTGTGTACATTTTCTTTTAAGAAATTCAAACAGTTTTATAATTTTTTATGTACCAAATCAAGAGTTACTTTTTAGCAGGATAAGGGTGTATTACAAACAACTTGCCAGTGGCAAGTTTATCCCTAAAATAAAGGGTTTCTTAGATTTTGAATTGTATTACAAAATCTTTTTTGTTTTACTTTCGTATTACAAGAAAATAGAAAATATTATATAAAAAGGGCTAGTTGTTTTACAAATGTATTACAAATAACCCGCTTTTCATACCTAAAAACTAACCAATTTGTACCAAAATTTGATATTTTTAAAAGAAATATATAACCTTAGTTGGTACAAAAATATGTACCTTACATATTTACATTTATAATATTTATTGGACTAACGGGAATTTCTATTAATCCATAACTCGTTATTTTAAATTTATCAATGATGGGTATTAATTTAAATGGTTCATTAAAGTAATTACCTTTATTATATTTGAGCATCAATTGTTGATCATTAACTTGTTCTTTCTTTAATTCTTGATAATCAATCGGAAAGTTTAATTGTAATTTCTTAATATAACTCTTAATTTCTTCTCTAGTCATTGGTGCTGATACTTCAATATTTATAGGCACATCATTAGCTTTTATTTCTTGATTGCTATTAATACCACCGCTATTAAATATATTAGCATATTCTTCAATGAATGTTTTCCTGAAAGTAATATGTTTTATTTTTATATCCTTATCATTTTTAATAACTTCTATCGAATCAATATAACTTGTTATTAATTCTTGTTTTTCTGATACAGATAATTTGTCCCATTTAGCTTGGAAATTTAATTCGTAAAAAGGGTTTATAAAACATTTAATACTTTCTATATCTCTTTTAAGCATTATATCTTCAAATGTGAAATTGTATTGTTCTAATTCTTGTTCCTCTTTAATTTTCTTTTCAACATCAATAGTTCTATTTTCTAAATACGTTTTATCTTCTTTATATTCTGATAAATTAATAATTTCATTTAAGTAAGCATCCTTAAGTCTTATTATTTTATCTTTTAAAATATATAGTTCTTTAGAAAGTAATTCATTCGTATTTTCGAGTTTTTTCTTTAAAAGTGGAGCAAAGTGTTTTTTAACAATCGAATCATACTCAATTATGTCTGTTATTTCATCTATTAGTAATTCTACTATCTTATATTCTCTAACATAAGTTTTACATTTATTACACTGATAATAAATATATTTCTTTTTAGAACCACCTGGAGCTTTAAAAGCCATTATTTTATGACAATTTGGACAAATTATTTTTTGAAAGAAAATATAGTCATTTCTTCTAGTATAATTTCTTGTATTTTTTCTAGTTTGCTCCTGACAGTCTTCCCATAACTTTTTAGAGATAATCGGTTCAACTACATTCTCGTAAAGCACAGGATTTCTTGTCCTAGTACCACTTACAAAATCTCCTTTGTATAATGGATTAGATAATATTTTTAATATAGTCGTATCATACCATTTTTTATTTAGCACTTTTTCATCATTAAATATATTAGCTATTTGCTGATAGGATTTACCTTTATAATATAAATCAAATATTCTTTCTACAATTTCACTTTCAGCAGGATTAATAATCAACTTCTTATCTTTTCTCATAAAACCTAGTGTTTTTCTGACTGGAATATGACCATCTTTGATAGCTCCAACCATACCAAACTTAGTTCTTTCACTAACTCTTTCTATCTCAAGTTGTGACAACACTGTTAGCATTCTTACAAAGAATCTTCCATTAGCAGTAGAAGTATTAATATCATCCATTGCACATTCTAAACTACAATTATATTTTTCTAATTCACTAATTAGTATTTCTAAATCTCTAACACTTCTTGTTAATCTATCAAGTTTATAAGCAACTATTACATTAACTTTGCCATCTCTAACACTTTCTAGCATTTTTTGAAATTGTGGTCGATGTTCCATATCTTTTCCTGATATTCCTGCATCTTCATAAATACCATAAATATTATAATCACGATATTTACATAAATCTTTTAACTTCTCTTGTTGTTCAGGTAGAGAATAACCCTCACGGGCTTGATCCTCTGTGCTGACACGACAATAGATTGCTGCATTCTTCTTATTCATTTCTTTCCTCCTTTTTAAGAATTTAAGCATTTTATCATATTTTACTACCTACATTTTAAATTACAATAAACTTATGCGGTTGAATTTCGCTTTTTTTCGTATTCAATTTGTATTTAAAATGTACACTTAATAAAATGTTCTAATTCTTTCAAAGGAATAGACCTACTTAAATCATTCATATAGACATCTTCACATTCATTAAAGAAAAGATAAGTAATTCCTTTTATTTCAAGACTGTGTGGCTCTATATAGGCAATATTAGTATTGCTTAAACTAATAATATTCCCATTTTCTAACTTTGCTTTAATATTATTAAAATTAAGTAAATTATTAATTTTCTTTTCCAATTTTTCATCAATGTCTAGTTTTTCTTTTACTATTTGCATAACTAATCAAACTCCTTCCAAAACAAACAAAAAAGATTAACCGAAATTAACCTTTATATTTTGAAAGTCGATTTAGTTCGACTAATTTCCCTATGGTGCAGGTAAAGGGACTTGAACCCCCATGGATTTCTCCGCTAGATCCTAAGTCTAGTGCGTCTACCAATTCCGCCATACCTGCATTATAAATGGTGGACCTCGTAGGACTCGAACCTACGACCGTCCGGTTATGAGCCGGATGCTCTAACCAACTGAGCTAGAGGTCCAATTACTTTCTAATAATAACATAATATTTAATTTATGACAAGACTTTTAAAATAAAAAACAAGTATTTCTACTTGTCTTGTAACATACTTAATAAATCTATTTTGAATTTATCTTTTGATTCATTTGCTTTAGAGATCATTATGCCTTTATAAGTTTTTAATTCAGACATATGTCCTTCAAGAAGAATGTCTTTTGGTGTAATACAATCTAACATAATAATTTCTTCTTTTTTATAAAATGTGTAAATTAATTTTACTTCTCCATGAACTTGAACAAAGCCTTTATCACTTGGTAATTTTAATTCATAAGTTTCTGTTCCTAACTTTTTATTTTGAGATACTAATTCTCCTAAAATATTACCATTTCTTAATGATGGATAATATTCAAAATTTAATTTTTTGAATGCTAACATGTTATATTTTTTTAAGGCTCTTTCTAATTTATGATATTCATTTTCATCAATATAATCTAATACAAAACCTTTCATTTTAATACCCCCAATTTCTTTTTATGTCTTAATAATAACATAAAAAGTAAAAAATGTCAAATTTACGTCTAATTCTCCATATTTGCGGTTTATTATAACATTAATTTTTTTAGAAGTCAAACATTTAATTCAACAACTGTAAGGCCTTGATTCCAGTAATCTAAATGATATGATTTTACTTCTTTCATTTTTTTTAGATAATAATGAATTTCACTTCTTAAAATACCTGTTCCTTTGCCATGAACAATAATAATTATTTCATTTTTTAATTTAAGATTATCATTAACAAATTCTTTTATGACGGGATAAATAGTATTTCTTGTTTCTCCATGAACATCAATTTGCGGATATTTATTTAGGGGTTTCAACATTGTTGGGACTACTTTCTTGCGAAGTCTCATTAGAAATATTTAGAGTTTGAGGATTATTTAATTTACCAAATTTACTTTCATATATACTTATTACTTCACTTAGAAGAGGAATTGATAAAGTTGCTCCTATTTTATTTTTAGTTAAACTAGAAGCAATGGTTGCTAATCGTAAAGTGACATCCATATCATATTTTTTAGTTAAACCATAAGCAACACTCGCAACAAAAACATCATGGGCTCCTGTTTTGTCAACTCCTTCAGATTTGATATCAGCTAATACTTTAATTTCATTATTTACTTGATAAATTGTCCCTTCTTGAGGCATTGTAATTATTAAATTTATATTTGGATATTTATCAGAAATTCTTTTATAAATATTTGACATTGTTAAAGGATTATTAAAATCTATTTGCATTCCAGTCATGGCTTCAGCAACACTTTTAGAAGCTACAACATATTTGGCATATTTAAAGAAATCTAATAATCCTTGACGAGGAGTTTTAGCATTTAAAATAGTTATTCCTGAGGTATATTTATTATAAGCATAAATTGATGCATTATATTCATACCCATCAGCAATAATACAATCCATTGGTTGATCATATTCATATTTTTTGATATTAAATTGCGATTCTTCAGCTGTTATAGTAGTTCTAGTATTATTTTGTTTATTACAAATAATATAAGAAGTGGGAGTTTTTATATCGTAATTAGTTTCTAAATAATTTGTTAAAACTTTATTATTTTCTAAATCTTTTCGCATACTATTTCCAATTTCATCATAACCTATTACTCCCGAAATATAAGACTCTTCATTCCACTTTGCTAAAGTATAAGCTACAATATTAGCTGATCCCCCACTACATTTTATAAGTTCTTTTGTAACTGATTTAGTTCCTTCAAGCGGATAATTTTCTGTTAAAATATTTATATCATATGTTAATTGTCCGATACTTAAAAATTTCATTTTATCACCCTATTCTATTTGTAATTATACTATATTATTTGTATTAAAAAAAGTCTTATAATAGACTTTTACAATTTCTTATTATTTATAATAGTAGCTTGAGCAGCAGCAAGTCTTGCAATTGGAATTCGGTAAGGAGAACAAGATACATAATCAAGTCCTATCTTATCACAGAATCTAATACTTGTAGGGTTTCCTCCATGTTCACCACAAATTCCTATTTCAATATTGGGACGAACTTTTTTGCCTTTAGCCAGAGCTATTTTTAATAATTCACCTACTCCTTTTTCATCTAATTCGATAAAAGGATCTTTGGCAAATATTTTTTGATCATAATAACTTTTTAAAAATTTCCCAGAGTCATCACGACTAAATCCATAAGTCATTTGGGTTAAATCATTTGTTCCAAAGGAAAAAAATTCAGCATATTGGGCAATTTCATCAGCAACTAAAACTGCTCTTGGAAGTTCAATCATCGTTCCAATTATTAAAGGAATTTTAATATTTTGTTCTTGCATTATTTTTTCAGCTGTTTCAACAACTATATTTTTAACAAATTTTAATTCTTCGGCATCACCTACTAAAGGAATCATTATTTCTGGTTTAACTTCGATGCCTCTTTTTTGAACATTAATTGCAGCTTCTATTAAAGCTTTAGTTTGCATTTGGGCTATTTCTGGATAAGTAATAGCAAGTCTACAACCTCGATGACCCATCATCGGATTTAATTCCTTTAAATCATTTATTCTAATTTTTAAGTCCTGAACAGTAATATTTAAATTTTTAGCTAATTGTTCTATTTCTGAATCTTCTTTAGGTAAAAATTCGTGTAAAGGAGGATCTAAATATCTTATAACAACTGGATAAGGAGAAGCTTCTTTTAATAGCTCTTCAAAGTCTTTTTTTTGATAAGGTAATATAGCATTAAGAGCTTCTTTTCTTTGTTCTTTATCTTCAGCAATAATCATTTTACGAAAATTAAAAATTCTATTAGGTTCAAAAAACATGTGTTCTGTTCGGCAAATACCTATTCCTTCTGCTCCTAATTTGCGGGCAGTAATAATATCTTTTTGAGTTTCTGCATTGGCACGAATACGTAAACGCCTTTTCTCATCGACCCAATTCATAAATTCTTGAAAATCCCCACTAATACTAGCTTCAGTACTTTCTAACTCTCCTAAATAAATATTCCCTGTACTTCCATTTAAAGAAATAATATCTCCTTCTTTTAAAGTTATTCCTTCTTTATTTGTTATTGTTTTAGTTTTTTCTTCTAAAGTAAGATCATTGCAACCACAAATACAACAACGACCCATTCCTCTTGCCACAACAGCAGCATGAGAAGTCATTCCTCCTCTAATAGTAAGTACTCCTTTAGCATAATTCATTCCTTCTATATCTTCAGGACTTGTTTCTAGTCGTACTAGTATAGCTTCTTCGCCATTTTGAGCTGCCTTTATAACATCTGATGCATTAAAATATATTTTCCCTGAGGCAGCTCCTGGAGAAGCAGCTAAGCCATGACCAATTATTTTGCCATTTTTTAAAGATTCTTCTGTAAAATTTTTATGAAGAAGACTTTCTAATTGATCAGGATTTATTCTTAAAATAGCTTCCTCTTTACTAATTAAACCTTCTTTAACTAAATCTACAGCAATTTTAATAGCAGAAGCTGATGTTCTTTTGCCATTTCTAGTTTGTAATATATATAATTTACCATTTTCGATAGTAAATTCCATGTCTTGCATATCTCTATAATGAGTTTCTAAATTTTGAGCTATTTTTTCAAATTGTTGATATATTTCAGGCATCTCTTTGGCTAATTTTTCGATTGGTTCTGGTGTTCTGACTCCAGCAACAACGTCTTCTCCTTGAGCATTTATTAAATATTCGCCATAAAGTTTTTTTTCTCCTGTTGCTGGATTTCTTGTAAAAGCCACTCCAGTTCCTGAATTTTGGCCTAAATTTCCATAAACCATTTCTTGAACATTAACAGCTGTTCCCCAATCATTTGGAATATTATTTAACTTACGATAATATATAGCTCGTTCATTATTCCAACTTTTAAATACTGCTTTTACCGCTTCTAAAATTTGAGTATGAGGATTTTCGGGAAACTTTTCTTGAACAACTTCTTGATATATTTTTTTAAAATCATTAGTTATATTTACCATATCTTCTGCATTTAAATCTAAATCGATTTTTTTTTGATGTGTTAATTTGTATTGGTCTAAATATCTTTCAAATTTATCTTTAGAGTGTCCCTTAACAACATCAGCAAACATCATTATTAATCGACGATAAGAATCATAAATAAATCTTTTATTATGAGGATTCTTGGCTAAATTTTCAGCTATTTCTGTAGTCAATCCTAAATTTAATATCGTATCCATCATTCCTGGCATACTGGCTCTAGATCCACTTCTAACACTAACTAATAAGGGATTATTAAGATCTCCAAATTTTTTATTAGTAAGGTTTTCTAATTCTGTGATTTTTTCTACTATTTCTGTTTCAACATTCTTTGATAATTGCAAATTATCATCATAATATTTTTGACAAGCTTCGGTAGTGATAGTGAAACCTTTGGGAACAGGAAGTCCCATATGAGTCATTTCGGCTAAATTGGCTCCTTTTCCCCCCAACAATTCACGCATATCTTTATTACCTTCACTAAATAAATAAACATATTTTTCCATATATTATCTCCTTTATCCTTCTTTTTTATTATAACAACCAAAAAAACTCACGACAATTATATGACGTAAGTTTGACAAAAAATATACAAGTTAAAACTATTTTCGCGGATGAGTTTTTAAATAAACATTTCTTAAGCGCTCATTTGAGACATGAGTATATATTTGAGTAGTAGACAAAGAAGCATGTCCTAGTAATTCTTGAACACTGCGAAGATCGGCTCCATTATTTAATAAATGAGTGGCAAAACTATGGCGAAAGGTATGAGGAGTTACTTTATTTTTTACCGCTAAAAATTCTATAACCTCATTTATAATTTGAGCAATCCTTCTAGTAGTCAACGAACCCTTTTTTGATACCAATAAATGTGGTGTAGAAAGGCCATCTAAAATAAAATTGCGTTCTTCAAAATATTTTTCGAGTGTCTCTTTAGTATATTCGCCAAAATAGACGATACGTTCTTTAGCTCCTTTACCCAATACTTTAATACTTTTTTCTTCTATATTAATATCATTAAGCTTAATATTAACAAGTTCATTAACTCGGCAACCTGTATCATATAATAGTTCTAAAATTAAAAGATTTCGATTAGTATATATATTGCAAGAATAATTTTTATTGTTAGTAAAATTTAAAATTTTTTCTATATCTAATTCAGTTATAAAATTAGGTAATTTTTTTTCTAATTTTGGATTACGTATACTATTAAAAATATTTTTAGAAATTTTTTCTTGCATCACTAAATAACGATAAAAGCTACGAAGAACACTTAAATTTTTCGATATACTAGAATTTTTATATTTTTCTTGATCTAAATGTTTTAAATAATCTCTAACATTATCTTTAGTTATATATAAATAATTTACTTTTTTTTTATTTAAATATTCGATATATTTAGTAAGTTCAATTTGGTAAGAACTAATTGTATTAGGACTATAGTTTAATTCTATTTGTAAATATTTAATAAAGTTTTCTACATCTTTTTTCATTAACGTGATAAACTTTCTTCATCTATTATTTGATAACTATCATATTTTTTAGAAGTTCTACTTTTATTTAAAAAAAATTTAGCTTTACCATAAAATTTACGTAATTGCTTATCTGACATATGCATTAAATCTACGCATCTTACTTCTGGAAAAGCTTCTAATATTACCATTACCATTTTACTTTTAAATTCATCTAGTTCATCAATTTCCCTATCTCCTGTTTCATCAATTAATGCTTGGCTAAAATAACCCATAATCTTCACCTCAATTATATATATTATAAGATATTATTTCGTGATAGTATATAACTTTTTAATTTATTTCAAAATAAATGGTGAAATATTAGAACCAGTTCTACCGCTTTCTATTCCGATGTTAGAATTTAGATATACTGAAGGATGCGTCGCTCCTGTATTAAGTGCGCCACTTCCTCCCACATTCCCTATCGAATATATAGGAAAAACAAAGAAATTATTGGAAAAACTTGGCATTATTGTCCATTGATAACTATTACTTAACAACCAGTCATTTGTTTTACAATCACTTACTTCACTTCCATTCCAACTAAATAAACTTGAATTTAAACAGGTACTTCTATCTGTTGTAGTACCTCCTGCAGTCGCGTATCCATAATCGCTTGGGTACATTAACCCTACTTTACCTGTCCATTTGGTTGGTCTTCCTTCATATACTTCTTCTCCTCTTTCTAACGGATAAAAATCTTTAGCTGTTTTAAATTCAGAATCACTTCCTCCTAAGTTCCATACTACTTCGCTTATCATATTCTTAGACTCTTCTGTTAACCCTGTAGAACTAAAATCACATGGAGTCGTTGACAAATTTCGCCCATTTGGACAAATACCACTTGTTCGATTATAATATGCTCCTTCATTTAATACTTTTTGTAAGGCACTATCACTCCAATCATTTTCTCCATACATTCCTTTATTATCCCACGAATAATCTCCGATACTCTCACTTCTTATTAGTTTGATTTTATCTTCCTTACTTCCATCAGGATTTTCAATGTCTTTCATAACTCCGATTATTCGCCATAATTCATTATTGAATTG
>CAOLUI010000040.1 GCA_948479395.1 uncultured Bacilli bacterium
GTTTCTTGTTTTTCTTAAAACTTTTTAGTTTCATTTTCTCCCTCTTTCTATTATTCATCATTATAAATTATTTTTAAATTAAATACAATTACTTTTTGCAAAAAAAAGAATATGATATTATAAATAAAAAGGTGATTTGATGGAAATAAAAAATTTAAATATACCAATAATAAAAGCTGAATCTTTTAAAAGTCGTCTTTTAGGATTGATAGGGAAAACTAATTTAAATTATGGCATGTTTTTTTCTAGATGTAATGGTATTCATACTTTTTTTATGAAAGAAGAAATTGATATAATCGGATTAAACGAGTTAAATATTATAATTTTTTTAGAAAAAAATGTTCAACCTAATAAAATTATTAAGATTAACCGCCATATTAAAAAAACTAGTATTTTAGAATTACCTCATAATACTAGTAATGATTTACATGTTGGAGATAAATTATTCTTTGAATTCAAAGATATAGTCTAATATTTGGACTTCATCTCCCCTTTTAGCTCCCATTCGTTCTAATTCTTCTTCAACACCCATCCCTTTAAGTTTTCTGGCAAAACGAAGTACAGCCTCATCTTCATTAAATCTTGTCATTTTAAATAATTTCTCTATTTCTTCACCTTCTAATAACCATACATCATTATCTCTTCGAATAGTATATGGTTTTTCGTTTTGAAATTTGTAGACAACATAACTTTCATAATCCTCTTTAGCATATATTTCATTTTCAGGAATTTCTTCTAGCATATCAGCTAAATCTACTAAAAGAGTATCTAGTCCTTGATTATTTAAGGCACTTATCTCATAAATTTTTAAATGAGGAAATTCTTTTTGAAACAAAGATAAATTTTCTTCTGACCCTGGTAAATCCATTTTATTGGCAATAATTATTTCTTTTTTCTTTTTTAGTTTTTCGTTATAGTTATCAATTTCTTTTCGAATTATTTTATAATCATCTATAGGATTACGTCCTTCAAAAGATCCCATATCGATAACATGAGCAAGTATTTTAGTTCGCATGGCGTGACGTAAAAACTTTAAACCTAACCCAACTCCCGTGTTAGCGCCTTCAATTAATCCTGGAAGATCAGCCATAACAAAAGAACGATTGTCTTTTAAATTAACAACTCCTAAATTAGGATTTAAAGTCGTAAAATGATAAGCAGCAATTTTAGGTTTAGCTGAGCTAATTAAACTTAAGATGGTGCTTTTTCCAACACTGGGCATACCAATTAAGCCAATATCTGCTAAAACTTTTAATTCACACTTTACGATAATTTCTTCTCCAGGGCATCCTAATTCACTAAACTTTGGGGCAGGTTCATTATTGGTGGCAAAGGCTTTATTACCTCTTCCGCCACGACCTCCATGGGCAATAATCACTTGTTCATGATCTTGAAGTAAATCAGCCAAAATTAAACCATTATCAGCATTATAAATAGTTGTGCCTTCTGGTACTTTTATAACAATATCACTAGCATTAGCACCATTTTTAGTACTTCCCTTGCCATTTACACCTTTATCGGCTTTAATTATTTTCCGATAACGAAGATCTACTAATGTTTTTAAGCCTTTATCAACTTCAAAAATTATATCTCCGCCTTTACCGCCATTGCCTCCATCAGGTCCACCCATCGGAATATATTTTTCGCGACGAAAAGATGTACAACCATCACCACCTTTTCCTGCAATTAATTTAATTGTTGTTTCATCTACAAACATAAAATCACCTATTCTCATTTTAAATGATATATGACAAAAAGACAATTATTGTATTCTTAATTTATTTATATCAAATTTATGATTTATTAAAGTCCGTTCTAATTGATCTATTTCTTCACTAATTAAAAAAAATTCATCTTCAGTTATAATTAATCCATACAATAATCTTGCTATAAGTTCCATGTCTTGACTTTTATAATTTAGTTCTTCAACTTTAGCAAAATTATTATTTTGGACTAAGTAAAAAATTGTAGGAGCAGTAACATAATTAAAATCATACCCTTTTAAAGTTTCACAAAAACCTTTATAACGATAAAAAAGTTCTAATTCCTCAAATTCTAATAAATGAGCTATTTTTATAATCCGATCATAGGCTCTTATTTGTGCTAATCTTTCAATAGGAGAAAAATCATAAAATTTATGATAGATTCTATTTTCTCTATTAGAATAAAATTGAGAAAATATTTTTAGAGTCACAGGAAATTCTGTATTATTTTGAATTTTATAATTATTTATTCTTCTGGCCTCAACTGTTTTTATTATATCAGTTTCAATATCATATTCATCTGTATCTGTTAGACTAATCTTTTTTTGTTTAGCATGCTCAATTTCATGAAAAAGTGTGCGAACTGTATTTAGATGAAAAAAGAACAATTTTTCTTCATAGCGAAAATTATATAAATGCTCATCATGTTTACTTTCTCTTGATATTTTAGGTCCATTTATTAATATTCTTTTTTTATTTCCGCTATATAAACCTCTAGCTCTAGAAAAACATTGATTTACCTCTTCATTAAATAAATTTACTTTTTTAATATATTCAGTTAAATTATTTTCTTTTGCTACTAGATCAACAATAGCATTTATAAATTCAAAATAATTTAATGATCTATTTACTACCGCATCATAACATATTCTGCAAATATCATAATAATAATCTTCCATTTTACTACCTCTACTACTAATATTTTTTAAGGGCCTTAATAATAGCAATAAAGCTGGTGTTTTAAAATATCTTTTTTATAATTTTAATTTTAGATTATGATTATAAAATAATTTAACTAACGCTTTTATTAATACTCGTTCTTTTTTAACCCCTCAAATTACGCTATATGCTAACATTTTTAAAAGTAAAAGTCAATTAAAAAATTAACCTATTTTAATAAGGCCAATTTTTCTTCTTCTTTTTGTAATTTTTCACGTTCTTCTTTTACTAAATGTGCTGGAGCTTTCATTATATAATTTTCATTGGCTAATAATTGTTTTCTTCTGGCAATACTTTTGTTTAGTTGAGTAATTTCTTTTTGTCTTTCTTCTCTGTCATTTTCAGTTTCTAGTTTTTCAAAATAAATAGTAGCTTCGTACTTATTACTCTTTATTTTATAAGATTTGATATTTAAAGATTCCTCAATTAAATTATTTTCTAATTTAAGTAACTTAATGGCTAATGTATAATTTTCATTATTGTCTAGTTTTACTTTAAATTCTTTATTTATATTGTTTTCCGCTTTAATATTCCGAAAATTTTTTACAAATTCTAATAGGTCATTAATTATAATTTCACTATCCTCAGCTATAAAGTTCGTATTATAAACTGGATAAGTGCTAATCATAATATTTTCTTCTTTTAGAGGAAGAAAATTATATATTTCATCTGTTACATAAGGCATAAAAGGATGTAACATTTTTAAAATATCTGTTAAAACTTTTAAAAGAACACTTTTTGTTTTTTTATCTTCTAAACTAAATTTAGCCATTTCTATATATTTATCACAAAAATCATTCCAAATAAATTCATATAAAGTATTTCCCACATTATTAAATTCATAACGATCCATAAATTTTGTCACTTCTTTAATAGTTTTATTTAGTTTGGTTAAAATCCATTTATCTTCTTCTTTTAAATGCTCGAAATGATAGTCTTCTTCGGTAAAATTTTCTAAATTCATTAAAACAAAACGCGAAGCATTCCATAATTTATTGATAAAATTCCAAGTGGATTTAATTTTTTCTTCGTCAAAACGAATATCAGTTCCATTTGATGCCGTAGTTGCTAAATAAAATCTTAAAGAATCAGCACCATATAAATCAATCATATCCATAGGATCTATCCCATTACCTAAAGATTTAGAAAATTTACGGCCCTTTTTATCGCGTATTAGACCATGAATAAGACAATCCCTAAATGGTCTTTGTCCTGTAAATTCTAATCCTTGAAAAGTCATTCGATTGACCCAAAATGGAATAATATCATAACCTGTTACTAAACAATTATTAGGATAATATCTTTTAAAGTCTTCAGTATCATTGGGCCAACCCATAGTAGAAAACGGCCATAAAGCACTACTAAACCAAGTATCTAAAACATCCTCGTCTTGAATCCAACCTTCTTCTTTTGGTTCTTCCATTCCCACATATACTTGATCATTTTTATACCAAGCTGGTATTCTGTGTCCCCACCAAAGTTGTCTTGAAATACACCAATCATAAGTAATTTCCATCCAATGATTCATAGTTTTTTCATATCTAGCGGGAATAAAATTAACTTTTGTTTGGGTATTTTTTTGATTTTCTAAAACTTTATCAGCTAAAGGACGCATTTTAACAAACCATTGCTTCGATAAATAAGGCTCTATTACCGCATCACTTCGTTCTGAATGGCCCACAGAATGAATCATTTCTTCAATATTAATTAATAAATCTTGCTCTTTTAAGTCTTTTAATAATTTTTCCCGACATTCTTCTCTGGATAAATTTTGATAAATTCCAGCATTTTCATTCATTGTGGCATTAGGATGCATAACAATTACACGATCTAAATTATGGCGTATTCCAACTTCAAAATCATTTGGATCATGAGCTGGCGTTATTTTTACAACCCCTGTTCCAAATTCAGGATCAGCATGTTCATCAGCAATTACAGGAATTAATTTATTTATAATAGGTAGGACAACATTTTTTCCAATATATTTTTGATATCTTTCATCATTTGGATTTACTGCTACTGCCGTATCACCAAATAAAGTTTCAGGACGAGTTGTTGCAATATCTAAATATTCTGTACTATCTTCTAAAAAATATTTTAAATGATAAAATGCTCCCTTGTCTTCTTTATAAATAACTTCTTCGTTTGATAAAGCAGTCATTTGAACAGGATCCCAGTTAATAATCTTTTCTCCTTGATATATTAAACCTTTATTATATAAATCAACAAAAACTTTTCGAACAGCTAAGGATAAGCCTTCATCAAGGGTAAAACGCTCTTTATTATAATCTAGAGATAAACCTAATTTAGCCCATTGATTATGAATATTATGAGCAAATTCATTTTTCCATTCCCATGCTTTTTCTAACCACTCATCTCGTTTCATACTACGTGGATTAATTCCTTCTTCACGCAGTTTTTTATCCACTTTTGATTGGGTGGCAATTCCAGCGTGATCCATACCTGGAAGCCATAAACAATCATATCCTTGCATTCTTTTAAAACGAATTAAAACATCTTGTAAAGTTGTATCCCAAGCATGGCCTAAATGAAGTTTCCCTGTTACATTTGGTGGGGGAATAACAATAGTATAAGGAATTTTACTTTTATCCCCACTATTAAAATAGCCTTTATTTTTCCAAAATTCATATTTATTTGCTTCAACTGTTTGATGATTATATTTTTTATCTAACATTTTATCACTCTTTCTTTTTATAATAATAAAAACTCGTCCTTAATTTAAGGACGAGTTAAACCCGCGGTACCACCTTAGTTCATATATAAATATGCTCTTTTTTCTTTTAACGCAAGAAAAACGAAAATTACTTATTAAATTTAAGTATTTCAGCTCCACTGCTACCTTCAACAATTAGATTTACTTATTTCCACCAACCATAAGCTCTCTAAAAAAATCTTTTTATTTACTCCTCAGTTTCTTGGCTTTTTATTATTCTAACCTTTTTTTTATTCAATTGCAATCGTTTCTACTAAAGAATTATCTTTTAAGATTTGAATTTTATTATCAACTATTTTTAATTCAATATCATCAATACTATTTACACTTATTGATTGACTTACTTTAACTCTTTTGCTTAAATCATATAAATAAAATTCATTAAAGCTATCAATTATAGTTAAAAATTTATTATAAAAATTAATATATTTATAATTATTTAAAAGGGGATTATTTTTATAATCAATTAAACGCATGCTATTATTTTCTTGTAAGACAATATACTCTGAATTATAAGAAAAGATTTCAGCTGAAATATTAGTGGTAAAAACAGCATTATTAATATCAATTAATTGCCAAATACCATCTTTTAAAACAGCAAAAATTTCAGAAGATATTTTTTTGTTTTCGGTTTCTTTATTTACTAATCCAATATAATCATAAATAAAATCGATTTTTTTTATTAAATTATCATTTTCAATTGCAATTACTCCCCATTTGCCATTTTCATTTTGGATGATATAATAGTTACCTTCAATGCCTAAATCATAATTTTTAACACTTTGATAACTAGTTAAAACTTTATTGATATTTAAATCATAAAGTTTAATTTCTGCTTCACTTAAATCTTCAGTTTTACTATCCATGATAAAGGCATAACGTTTATCAATTAAAGAAAATTTAGTATTACTTTTTACCTTTCTCTCTTCTAAACTATAAGTACTATTATTATTCATGAGAGCATAGTCACAATAACCATCGGGGTTTTGACAGGTATAAGTACCTAATAACTGATTTTGATCATAAAAATATAATTTACCATTATATTTTAATTCATGATTGGTGTTTTCTTTAGGATTCTTAGTATTTTTAAAATGCATAATACTAGAAAATATTGTAATAGGCAATAAAATTATTAATAAAATTATTATCACCCATAGAGTTACCTTTTTATTCTTCATTATTCTCCTCCTCCAGAAATATTACCACTTAATATAGTGGAATAAGTATTTTCTTCATTTCCAATATCAATAGTATATTTTTTCCCCATTATATATACTTTAAAAGCTAATGTTCCATCACCATAATATTTTTTTAAATTTAAATCAACTTCTTTTTTCAAAAAATTTTTATTTGGTTTATCATAAGTGTAAAGACCTAATTTATTATCTTTATTTACTGCAGCAAAAAATGTTGGATAAAGAGCTATATAGACATAACCATGCTCATTTAATTTCTTATTTTCATGATTGTAAACATAATATTGATTATCTTCCACTCCTGTAACAAATTTATCATTATAATTTTTTATAGTCCCTGATATTGGAGTCCCAAATAAAGGTTCTCCATTATTTTTGCCTAACAAAATAGAGCCATTTTCTTTGTTTCCTAAATAATAATCACCTAATTTTTCAATATGATTATAATCAAAAGGAATAAAGGAACTTATTTCATTATTAACAATTTTAATTACCCCAAATTGATTTTCTTTATTCTTAGCAACAATTGGATAGTCATTGACGGTTTTAAAAGATAATTCTTCTAATCCAGTATAAGAATAAGTATTTATTTCTTGGTATTTAGCAATAATTTTATTACTTTTAAAATCGTATAAAACGATTGTAGGATTATCTTTATTTTTTTCATCATTTAAAAAGATATAACGTTCATTAAGAATTGGTATAAACCCAATAGTGCCAGGAGTTTCTAATTCATTATTCTCGTATATGGTATCCCGAGCCAAGAAACAATTATTAAGAGCGCTAGTTTCATTTTTTATTTCATTTTTATTACTACAAGAATAGCTACCTAAAAGATCAGTTTTTTCTAAATTACGGTAAAAATATAGTTTCCCATCAAAATAATTTAAATATTTTAAAGTTTTATTCCGCAATCCTTCTATCTTATTTATTTTAATGGTTTTATATTCAGTTTCATTTTTTACATTAACATTAATTATTTTATTTTTATCTTCAATAAAAAAAGATGATCTAGTTTCTTTAATGTTTTTCTTTTCATTATAAATATCAGTTTTTAAATAATAATTATTGTTTAAAGGAATCTCCTCTTCATTTAATTTATTTCCATCATAAAACTTAAGGTTTAATTTATTATTATTTATTAGGGCTACATATTCATCATATAATTCAATATAATCATAATCTTTAAATAATTCCTTTCCATTATAGTCAAAAACACGATATTTACCAAAATCATCAATTACTTTAATATAATCTTTGGTTAACCCTTTAATTTCTCCATTAATACCCTTACTCACACTATTATTTGCTTTATCAATAATTACACTTCGATCCATTTGTAAGGAAATATAATAATCTTCAACACTTTCAATAAATCCTAAATAATCATAAGTAAAAGGAATTATTTGGGCCATATTATTTTCAATAAACTCAACTATACCATAATTACTAGTGGTGTCTTTTAGAATAAATCTTTGGTTTTTATTATCGGCTTTTTTAACTAGTCTAGTAGTATCTTTTAATATTTTTTCTTCTTTAATATTGTATATTTTGATTATTTCTTCTTCTTTTTTATTATCACTAATAAAAACAAAATTATCATTAATTATAGGAACTTGTTCTAATAAAATAGTTTCATCTTCTTGAATTTTTTTAGGGGTATCAAAATTATCTTCAGTACTATAAAAAGCGATAAAACACAAATTTGGATCTTTATTACTACACTCATACTGCCCAATTTCTTCATTTTTATCGTTAAAAAAATGTAAATTTCCATTTTCATAGCGATAAGTTTCGTGTTCGACAATCACATCTTCTTGTGGTTGAACTACAACATCTTCTTTTTGAAAACTTTTTAGAAAGAAGAATAATCCACAACTTATTAAAATTAGAAAACCGATTATTAAAATAATAACTAATATTTTTTTCTTACGAGAAAGATTTTTCCACCAGTTTTTTATTTTTAAAAAGATTTTTTTCTTTTCTTTTGTTTTTTTAGGAGATTGATTATTATTGCTATTTTTCTCTTGATCTTTTTTTATTAGTTCATCTAAAGAATCTAAGGTTGTCGTTTTTTCTAAATCATTATGAGACATAATAAACCTCCTACCTTGAAAAAATTATATCATAATTATTATTTTTTTTAAATTAAAATCAATGAAATTTTTTAAAAACAAAAGAACATATTTTAAAATGTTCTCATAAATTTAATTATTATTTACTTTAAAATAAATGGTGAAGTACTTGTTCCTATTCCTCCGCTTTCTATTCCTATATTAGAGTTTAGATATACTGATGGATAAACATTATATGGACTATATACTTCAGTATTCCTAATACGTCATCCTGAATTTAAATATATAGCATTATCACTATTTTTAGAAATTGGCATCATCGTCCATTGTAGACTATTATTATTTAACCAATCATTTCCTGGACAGTCTTTATAACTATAATTATGCCAATCGCTTAAATAATGCTTTACACATGACGTTCTATCTTGTGTGGATCCTCCACTAGTTGCATATCCATAATCACTTGGATGCATTAAACTTACATATCCTGTCCATTTTACAGGATTATTATTATATGAATAGGATCCATTCATATAAACAAAACTATAATAAGCATCAATAATCGCCATATCAGTTGGATAACCTCCAATCCCCCATACTACTTCACTTATCATGTTTTTAGACTCTTCTGTTAATCCTGTA
>CAOLUI010000041.1:0-777 GCA_948479395.1 uncultured Bacilli bacterium
GGATGTAGATGGAGTAAGCGATTGTAAGAATAATGACTGGTTATATAAGAGTAATATTGTACAATGGAAAATAATGCCGAGTTCTTCCAATAGCAGCGATGTCTTCATTGTGAATTCGGTAGGAAAGGTTGGTTACATCGCTGCATATCTTACATTTGCGTCGTTTCCATCGGTATATCTAGAATCGAATGTAGTAATAAAGAGCGGAGGAGCAGGTTCTAGTATAAGTCCGTTTATTTTAAAGTAATTAGTAGTATTTGAAATTAATTATAGTATGTTAAAATAACATGCTATTTTTGTATTGCAACGGTATTTGAAATAATTATTTATTTTTGATATAATTAATTAGCTGCAAATAACTTTAATTAAAATTGATAGAAGAGAGATGAATTATGAGTAAAATAAAAATTTTTAGTCTAGGCGGATTAGATGAAAGTGGAAAGAATTCTTATGTAATTGAAATTGATAAAGATATATATATATTTGATTGTGGTTTAAAATATGCAACTAATAATATGTTTGGAATTGATTACATTATTCCAGATTTTGATTATTTGGTAAAAAATAGGAAAAGAATTAAAGGAGTATTTTTGACTCATGGTCATTATGAAAATATGGGAAGTACTAGCGATTTAGTTAAAAGTATTCCTGAAATAAAGATTTTTGCTACAAAATATACGAAGTATGTTCTTATAGAGTCTGGGGTTCCTGAAAAAAATATTTTCGAGATTACGCCCCATAAAAAACTTAATTTTGGACGAGTTAGTATTTTTCCAG
>CAOLUI010000041.1:787-9096 GCA_948479395.1 uncultured Bacilli bacterium
CACAGTTGCCCTGATTCAGTAATGTATGTTATTAATACTAAAGATGGGGCAATTTGTTATACAGGAGATTTTATAATTGATTCGAAAATGACAGGACATTATGATATGGATTTAGGGCGAATTGCTTATGTTGGAAAACTAGGGGTACTTTGTTTATTGTCAGAATCTTTATTTTCGGAACATATTGGACATACATCTCCAACTCATCGTTTAGAAGATTTTTTTAAAGATATTGTTAACAAATATAGTAGCCGTTTGATGTTTTTAGTTTTACCTACTCATTTATATACAATTCAAGATATTTTTAATAGTGCTTTAAATAAACATCGAAAGATTGTATTGATGGGAAAAAAGTTACAAAATGTAGTGGCTTTTGGAAAAAAAGAGGGGTATTTGAATTTTCCAGATGAATTATTAGGAGATTTATCAAATATTGAAGATGATGATGCAATTCTTTTAATGTGTGAAGATAAAGAAAATCCTTATGCGGCTATTAGTAAAGTATTAAATGGATATGATAGATATATTAAACTAAAACCAAGTGATACAGTAATATTTGCTGAACCAAGATATGATAGTAATGAAAAGTTGTTGGTAAAAATAGAAAATGAATTAGCAATGTTTGGATGTAATATAGTTTCGATTCCAAAGGAAAAGAATATTTTACATCATGCTTCAAGTGAAGATTTAATGCTAATGTTAAAATTAACAAATCCTAAATATTATATGCCAGTTAAAGGAGAATATAGATATTTAGTAGGAAATGCTAATTTAGCTAGCAGTTTAGGAATGCCTAAAGAAAATATTATTTTAAAACAAAATGGTGATGTAGTTTTAATTGAAAATGGTAAATTGATTGATTCAACAGATCATATTAAAGTAAATGATATTTTAATCGATGGTAAGTCTAGTGATGATGTAGGAGAACTTGTTATTAAAGATCGAGAAATGTTAAGTGAAAATGGAATAGTTTTAATAAGTGCAACTTTAAGTAAGAAGGATAAAACTTTATTAGTTGGGCCAGAAGTTACAACAAGAGGGTTTATATATGTTAGGGATTCCAAAGAAATTATTAATGAAATAAAACATATTTCTAGTGATATTATTACAAGAAATATTATAGATAATTTTGTTGATTTTAATAAAATAAAGACAGAAATAAGAACAGAATTAAGTAAATTTTTGTATGAAGAAACTGAGTGTAAACCAATGATTATTGCTGTGGTCCAAGAAGTATAATTAAAGATTAATTACCCATAATACTAATGGGTGATTTTTTTGAAAAACAATAAAAATATTGATGTTTTAAATACAATTTATAAAACATGTGAAATGGGAGTTATTGGAATTAATGATGTAATTGATAAAGCTCAAAAAGAAGATTTTCGAGATTTTTTAAATATTCAAAGAACACAATATAATGAAATTTTAAAAAAAGTGAAAGATTTATTTACATCGTTTGGTGGAGAAGAAAAAGAATTAGGCGCGATGGTTAAGTTAAATAGTAAGCTTTTAAGCGATATGAAACTAGTAACTAATAATAGTGATCAAATGATTGCGAAGATGATGATGGAAGGAACTAATAAAGGAGTTATTAAATTAAATAAAACTAAAAATGAAAATAAAGGTATAGATGACGAGTTATTAAAAGTTTTAGATGAGTTATTGAAATTAATGGAGAATAATTTGAATAAATTAAAAATATATTTATAATAAACATTAGATAAAATATTTAATGTTTTTTATTTACGTTTTTAGAAAGTTTTTGCTATAATTATAGAGGATAAAGGAGACAATACGAAATGTTAAAAAAATGGATTCCTAATATTTTAACGATATCAAGATTAGTTGTTACCCCATTTGTAATATATTTAGGTTTAAAAAATGAGATTACTTTATTGATTATTTTAGCTATTTTTGTCGCATTAACTGACTATTTTGATGGTAAATTGGCAAGATATTGGCAAGTATCTAGCGAGTTTGGTGCAAAGTTGGATGCAATTGGAGATAAAGCTTTAGCTATAGGATTATTAGTAATATTAGTGGTAGATAATCATATGTTTTTTTATGTTTTAGTTTTAGAAAGTATTATTTCTTTGTTTAATATATATGTGTTTATGCGTCAGCACGTAATAGAATCATTATTAGTAGGCAAGATTAAAACTTGGGTTATTTTTATAACAATTATTTTAGGTTTATTTAATTTAGTTTTTGTTAATTTGAAAATTTTTGTTAATATATTTGTTATTCTTACAGTTATTTTACAGTTTATTAGTTTATTTAATTATATTGGGGCATATAATAAGCGAAAAAGAGAAAAAAAAAAATAAATTTTCAGAATAGTGAGTATTATAAGATAGTTAAAGATATTTTAAATAATGAAGAATTTTTAAGGAGAAAGAATTTTGAACATCATTATAATGAAAGTGTATATGCTCATGTTTTAAGAGTTTCTTATGATTGTTACAATATAGGAAAAAATTAAAAATGGATTATAAAGCATTAGCAATAGCGGGATTATTACATGATTTTTATGATAAGCCTTGGCAAAGTACTTTTGAAAAAACACCTTTTTTTAAAAAACATGGTTTTGTTCACGCAGAACAAGCAAGAGTTAATGCAAAAAAACATTTTCCTCATTTAGTGGATGAAAAAATTGAAGATATGATAAAAACCCATATGTTCCCTTTAAATAGAAGATTTCCTAAATATAAAGAAAGTTGGTTATTGACTTTAGTTGATAAAGCTGATTCAATGGATTTTTTATTACATCCTTTGTTATTATTAAAGTGTGTAAGAATTAATGGTAATAATAAGAAAAAATGATTTTATAAAAAATTTTAATCATTTTTTTATGCATATATATTTACGTTAATTTGACAATATTAATAGAATATGATAGAATACGTGATAGTAAAAGGGGTTTTGTTATGAATTTGTTAGAATTGATGAAACAGGAGATTATAAATCTAGGTTTAAAAGATAAATTAGAAATAGCTTATTATTTATATATAAGGACAGGAGAAATATTTGAATATGATATCTCATTTGTATATAAAGAAAAAAATGAACAAGAAAAGTATAAAACTTATATTCCGGATGATGAACATATTACTGATAAGAATAAAGTATGTTTTACTTGGGCTAGATCGTATATAAATTTATTAAATAGTTTTGGTATTAAAGCCAAATATAAGGATACTAAACGACATGCTTATGTAGAAATATTGATTGATAATTATACAATTAAAGCTGATTTAATGATTATGGGAGCCGATATAATGTTAACGAAAGTAGGATTAAGACCTCGTAATTTTAAATGTTTACAAAATAAAGCGTTAATAAAAAAGGTTGAGAATTCTTTACTAAATAAGGGAATAATATCCTTAGATATGGAAAAAAATATAAATAATAGCTCTAGAATCTTATCTGCTTTTAAAAATTGTCTAAAAAACAAAATGGGAAAAAATTATAAAGAAGAGTATGTATATGGAGTGTTTAGAAAAGTAGAAGAATTAATTAATTCTTTGGATAATGTTTTAGGAGAAGTTAGTGGAACAAAATTTATATCATATTTGTTAGATATTTTTTTATGGGATGAGGATAAGCCATTAGATACACTTTTTTATAATCAAGAAAGTGGAATATATATTAAGTTATATTTATTAAAAAGAAAAGATGGTAATCCTTATTATTATGCTTATCAGAAAATGAATGATGGACATTATAAATTTGTTTCAGTTCCTCCAATATATGTAGAATGTCTTTTAAAAAGTGGTTTAAAACAGTATACAAATAAAGAAATGATATATTTAGCCCAAGAAGATTATTATAATTCTAAATTATCAATTGTAGGTAATCAAAGAAGAGCTAAATAAGTTTATGAATCTTTTAGAAAAACTAAGAGAAGAAATAAGAGTTTTGGGATTAAATAAAAAAGAAGATATTAAAGATTATTTGTATAGAAGAACAGGTGAAATATTTAATTATGATTCTGTTTATGAACTAGGAGATGGTATTGATCGACTTAAATTGAAAAAAATGCCAATAGATATTCGTAACATAAAAACTTTTAATATTATTTGTTTTCAATGGGCAAAGATGTTTAAGGATTTATTATTAGCGTTTGATATCGATGCAAAATATATAGATGTTGGAGGTCATGCTTTTGTAGAGGTTTATCTTGATGGGAAAATCTTTAAAGAAGATTTGATGAAAAATTATGATGATTTAATGAGAGTAAAATTTAGTTTAGATATTTATAAGAGATATAAAATTTTTAATAAAGAAACAAATAAAGAAGAATTTTATAAAGAATTGAAAAATGATAAGAAAAATCAAAAAATAAAGATGCAAGAAGTTTTAGAGTTAATAAAAGTGGAATTAAAGGAAATAAAATCAAATTTTAGTTTAGATTTAGAGAAATATATATATTTAGTATTTAAAACGATTGAAAAAATTATGAATTTTCCAAGAACTAATATTGGATATTCTAGTGGAGTTGCTTTTATTAATAATTTACTTAAAACTTTTATTCATGAAAGTTACAATTCTTATTGTGCAGAGATTTTCAATAAAGATAAGCGTATTTTTATTGAAGTTTATGCAATTATGTTAAGAAATAAGATACATTATTTTACTTATAGAATGAATGATGATGGATTTTATGTATTTCACGAGGAAAATGAAGAAATGATTGATTTTTATTTAAAAAGTTATCATTCTAAACATGTAGTTAATCTTTCTAAAATTAGGAAACTGAATTATAGTGTAAAATAATTTTGCAAATGGTTGGTTAAATTGTTATAATTAAAATGGTGAAGGTACATGGCGAAGAAGAAAAAAACCAAAGATGATAAAGGAAATAAATTTGAATATAGTGTGGAATTGACAGGTTTAGTTTTAATTTTAATAGGTTTAATTGGCTTTGGTTTTGGTCCAGTTGGAGCTATTTTAAAAGAATTTGCCATGTTTTTGTTGGGTGAATGGTGGTTTTGTATTTTAATTTTAGTTTTAATTTTAGGAATATTTATGTTAATCAAAAGAAAACTGCCTAATTTTTTTTCGGCAAAATTAATTGGTATTTATTTAATTATAATTGTAATATTAGTTTTATCTCATATGACTTTTGTAAAAACTTGTGACAAACCTACAGCGATATTTCAAGCGACAATTGATAATTATATGGATCGAATGGATTCGATTAATAAAAATAATATTTTAACTTCGACTGGTCAAACTTCAATTGTTATTGGTGGAGGTATATTAGGAGCATTTTTTTCTTTTGCAATTTCCGCTTTATTTGGTTTAACAGGAACTTATATTGTTTTATCAATTTTATTTATATTTGGTTTAGTAATGACTTTTAATTTAAATTTAGGAAATTTATTAGGAAAGATATTTAAAAAGCCACATTTTAAAAAACGTGAAAAAGTAATTGAGGAGATTAAGGAAGAAGATTTAATTCCAATAACAGGTAATGATAATGATGAGGATAAGATTGTTATTACGAGTGTGGAAGAGTTAAAACAAAATCATGTGGTAGAAAATGTTCAAGAAAATAAGGTTGAAGTTGGTCAAGGAACAAATTCTATTAATGGCTCTTATAAGTTGCCTCCTTTCTCTCTTTTGGAGGAACCTTCAAAAAATAAAAAGGTAAATTCAACGGAATTTATTAGGAGTAATAAAGAATCATTAGAAAGAGTTTTAAATGATTTTCAGATTCAAGGAAAAGTGGTAGAAATACATGTAGGTCCAACTGTAACTCAATATGAGGTAGTAGTGCCAACAGGAACTAAGCTTAGTCGAATAAGTAATATTAATAAAGAAATTGCTTTAGCTTTGGCGGCTAAAGATGTACGTATAGAAGCGCCTATTCCTGGAAAAAGTACAATCGGAGTTGAAATACCGAATAAAGAAGTTAGTCCTGTAAAAATTAAAGAAGTGATCACAAATGTTAATAGTGAAAAAGTTAAAAAAGGTTTATTAGTTACTTTAGGTAAAGATATTACAGGGAAAACTATTAATGCTGATTTAACAACTATGCCTCATTTATTAGTAGCTGGTTCTACTGGTTCAGGTAAATCAGTTTGTATTAATAGTATTATCATATCTTTATTAATGCATTATCGACCTGATGAAGTAAAATTAGTTTTAGTTGATCCAAAGCAAGTGGAACTTTCTAATTATAATGGAATACCTCACTTAATGTGTCCTGTAGTGACTGATCCTAAAAGGGCTAGTTTAGTTTTACAAAAAGTAGTAGCTGAAATGGATCGAAGATATAAGGTATTAGCAGCTAAAGGGGTAAAAAAAATAGCTGATTATAATGCAAAGATAGAAGATGAAAATAAAAAAAATCCTAATAATTTACAAGATAAAATGAATTATTTAGTGGTTATAGTTGATGAAATGGCTGACTTAATGATTGTGGCTAAAAAAGAAGTAGAAGATTCTATTATGAGAATAACTCAGCTTGCTCGTGCGGCTGGAATTCATTTGATAGTAGCTACTCAAAGACCTTCGACAGATGTTATTACAGGAGTAATAAAAACTAATATTCCTTCACGTATTGCTTTTGCTGTTGCAAGTTATATTGATTCTAGAACTATTTTAGATTCACCTGGTGCTGAAAAACTACTTGGTAAAGGAGATATGTTATATTTGCCAATGGGTGCTAATAATCCTACTAGAATTCAAGGATGTTTTATTTCGGATAATGAAATAGAAAGGATAATAGATCACGTTTCAAAACAGCAAGCTGTTTCTTATGATGAATCTTTAACTTCAACAAATGTGGAACAAACTCATATGGCTGGAAGTGAGTCTCAAAACGATGATAGTGATGATCCTATTTATGATGAAGTTGTAGAGTTTGCTATTTCAACAGGTAAAATTAGTGCTTCTCTTTTACAAAGAAGATTTAGGCTTGGCTATAATAGAGCAGCAAGAATAGTTGATTTATTAGAAGAAAGGGGAATTATTGGACCTCAAAATGGTTCGAAACCAAGAGAAGTGTTGGTAAAATTAAAAGAAGAAAAAACAGAAGAATAGTTATTTTGATAAGGTGAGGAAGTATTGAAAAATTTAAGTAAATATGCTTGTTTGAATGAGTCTGCTTTTCGTTTAAAAAAGGAAGAAGAAGATAAATATCGAACTCCTTTTTTTCGAGATATTGATCGAATAATTTATTCTATGAGTTATTTAAGATATGCGGATAAAACACAAGTTTTTAGTTTTAATGAAAATGATCATATTAGTAAACGAATGATTCATGTTCAATTGGTTAGTAAAATAGCAAGGACTATTGGAAGAAATTTGAATTTAAATGAAGATTTAATTGAAGCAGCAGCTTTAGGTCATGATCTAGGTCATGTTCCTTTTGGTCATGTGGGAGAGTCTATTTTAAATAAAATTAGTTTAGAAAATAATGAAGGTTTTTTTAATCATAATATTGAAAGTGTTAGGATTTTAATGTTTTTAGAACAAAATGGAGTAGGAAGAAATATTACATTACAGGTTTTAGATGCTATTATGTGTCATAATGGAGAGTTTCCAGAAAATGAGTATTATCCACAAGAAAAAACTGTGGAAGAATTTTTGGCTGAATATTATGATTCTTATAATAATCTAAAATTAATTAAAAGTTTAAGACCAATGACTTTAGAGGGCTGTGTAGTGCGTATTAGTGATATAATCGCTTATATTGGTAAAGATATTGAGGATGCTATATGTTTAGGTATTATTAATAAAGAACAAATTCCACAAAGTATTAAAGAAACTTTAGGAACAAGTAATCGAGAAATAATTAATACGATTGTTAGTGATGTAATAGAAAATAGTCGAGACAAATCTTATATTAAATTAAGTAAAAATATTTATGGTGCTATTCTTGATTTGAAAAAGTTTAATTATGAAAATATTTATTTGAAAGCTAATACAGAGGAAGATTTAAAATATTATGAAGCGATGTTTAGGTCATTATTTAATAGATATTTGTTAGACATAAAGAAGAATAATAAGGAATCAACAATACATAAAACATTTTTGTATAATATGAGTGATAAATATTTATCAGAAACTACACCAGCAAGAAAGGTTATTGATTTTTTAGCGGGAATGACTGATGATTATATGGAAAAATGTTATAAAGAAGATGTAGTTGAATAATTTTCTTTAAAATAAAGAATTTATTTGAGTAATTAAGAAGCCTTTTTAAGGTTTTTTATTTTTATTTTTATGATATAATGATAACTAAGATAGGGGCTAAAAATAAATGAATAAAAAAAGAATAATAATGCTAAGTGTGA
>CAOLUI010000042.1 GCA_948479395.1 uncultured Bacilli bacterium
CAAAAAGTTATAATATACTAAGAGGAAAGATACCTGATTTTAGTAGTGGAGATATCGAACTCGCTTTTACTATTAATGGTAGCAAAATAAAAAATATTTTTCCAGCTAAAGAAAGTGGGTTAAAAGCAAGCAGTGTGGAATGTAAAGATGGAACAAAGGCAGAGTGGGATATAACTAATTGGGGACTAATAAATATAAATGCCAATGGTGCAAAGAAAATAAGTTGTAATATCGATTTTGGATATGAAGGAACACTAGTTGATTATGTCAAAATGATGGCTAATTATTCCGATGAGATAGTGGAAGATGATTATGGCAATTTAAGATATATAGGAAAGAATCCCAACAATTATGTATTATTCAATAATGAATTATGGCGAATAATAGGAGTCATGAAAGATATCGAAAATGCAGATGGAAGTAAAGAAGATAAAGTTAAACTGATCAGAAGCAAGAGTATAGGAAAATATTCATTGGATATAAATAATAATGTTGATTGGAGCACATGTGACTTACAGAAGATATTAAATGAAGGAGCATATTATAATCGAACAAGTGGAGATTGCCCAAGCGGAGTTAGTGGAGAAACAAAGGCATGTGATTTTAGTTCTACAGGACTAACAGAAGAAGCCAAAGGAATGACAAGTGAAAGTGTATGGAATTTGGGTGGAAGTAGTACATATGATGATGTAATAGCAAAAACATTTTATGAAAGAGAAAGAGGAACTGATGTTTATAGTGGAAGATCAATAACATGGATAGGAAAAGTAGGATTAATGTATCCAAGTGATTATGGATATGCAACAAGCGGCGGAGCAACAACAGACAGAAATACATGTTTGAATACAGTATTATATAAATGGAGTGGAGTAAGTGATTGTAAGAACAATGACTGGTTATATAAGAGTAGTAGTTTCCAAATGACGATTACGCCGAATTCTCGCGGTGGTGTCAGCATTGGCTTCTATGTGAGTTCGACGGGGTATGTGTATGACCGCTATCCACAAGATTTTCCTGCGATCTATCCTTCGGTATATCTAGGATCGAGTATAGGAATAGAGAGCGGAGGAGTAGGCACTAGTGATTCACCATTTGTTTTAAAATAAATTAGAAAGTTTTAAGTACTATATTTATTAGTACTTTTTATGTGTGATATAATGTAGTTATAAATGGAGGAAGTATGAAGAAGTTAATTTTAGTAGATGGTAATAATTTGTTGTTTAGGAGTTATTATGCCACTGCTTATTCAGGGGCGATGATGAGGAATTCTAAGGGAGTTCCTACCAATGCTTTATATGGGTTTGTGTCAATGATGAATAAGATAATATCCGAGGAGAATCCTGAGTATATTGCAGTAGCGTTTGATATCGGAAAAAATTTTAGAGCGGAAAAATATGCTTTTTATAAAGATGGAAGAAAGGAAACTCCAAATGAATTGGTTGCGCAATTTCCTTATGCCAGAAAAATATTAGAAGCAATGGGAATTAGGTATTTTGAGCTTGCTCCATATGAGGCGGATGATATAATTGGAACATTTGCTAAGAAAGTGTTAGAAGATGATAATTTTAATGCAACAATTATTTCTAGCGATAGAGATTTATTACAACTTATTAATGATCAAGTTGATATAAAATTATTAAAACAAAAAGGACATGTGAGGTATAATCCTATTACTTTTTTTGCAGAGTATAAAATTGAACCAATTAATGTTATTGATTTAAAAGCTCTAGCTGGGGATGCATCAGATAATATCCCAGGAGTTAAAGGAATAGGAGAAAAAACGGCTTTAAATCTTTTAGCAGAATATAAAACTATTGAAGGAATATATAATAATATAGATAATATTAAGGGAAAGATGAAAGAAAAGCTAATAAATGATCAAGAAATGGCTTTTATTAGTAAAGAAATAGCTACTATTTACCAAGATGTCCCTTTAGATATAAAGGATTTGGAAGACTTAAAGTATGAATATAGGGAGTCAAAAGAGTTAGAAGAGATTTATAAAGAATTAGAATTTTATTCTTTGTTAAAACATTTTGAAAAAAGAGAAATAAATCAGGAAATTGCTGTTATTAAAGTAGAAAATGTTAAAGAACTTAAATTAGAAGATACAATAGCTTTTTATATAGAATTGGATGGTTTTAATTATCATATAAGTAATATATTAGGAATGGCTATTACTGATAAGAATAATACTTATTTTATTAAAAAAGAATTAATTAAAGAATGTCTTCCTTTATTAAAAAATAAAACTATTTATACTTTTGATTTGAAAAAAGCTCTAGTTTTGTTTAATCGTTTAGATATTAATATAGGTGAAGTAGAATTTGATTTAATGCTTGCTGCTTATCTTTTAAATTACAATTTTAAAGATGATATTGCTTATTTAATGAATCCGGATGGTTATGAAATCTCTTTTTATGAAGATGGGATAGTGAAAAAAAACAATTCTTTAGAAAAGATTGAAAAAGAACTTTGTTTAAAAAGTAAATATATTTTTGAAACTAAGGATAAATATATTGTAGATTTAAAAAGAGAGGAGATGGATGAGTTATTTACAAATATTGAAATGCCTTTAATAAAAGTTTTAGCTGATATGGAAATTACCGGAGTAGTAGTTGATAAAAATGTATTAGATGAAATGAAGGATGAAATAAAAGTTAAAATTGAAATGGTGGCTAGTAGTATTTATAATTTGGTAGGAGAAGAATTTAATATTGCTAGTACGAAACAACTAGGAGAGATATTATTTTTAAAATTAGGCTTACCAGGGGGCGTTAAAACCCAAAAAGGATATAAGACTGATGTTAAGGTGATGCATAAGTTATTAGGGAGTCATCCAGTTATAGAAAAGGTCTTAGAATATCGTAATTTAACTAAGATTTATTCTACTTATTTAGAGGGATTAGAAAATTTTATTCAGGAAGATGGAAAGATTCATACTATTTTTAAGCAAACTTTAACGAGAACAGGAAGATTATCTTCAGTAGAGCCAAATTTACAAAATATTCCAGTTCGAGATGAAGGAGGAAGAAAGATTAGAAAATCTTTTTTACCGAGTAATGATTGCTTTTTAAGTGCTGATTATTCACAGATAGAATTAAGAATATTGGCCCATATTTCAGATTGTAAAGAGTTATGCGATGCTTTTAATAGGGGAGTGGATATTCATACTAAAGTAGCAAGTGATATTTATGGAGTTCCGGAAATTGCGGTTAGTAAAAAAATGCGTTCTACTGCTAAAGCGGTTATCTTTGGAATAGTTTATGGAATAAGTGGATTTGGCTTAGGAGAAAATTTAGAAATAAGTGCTAAAGAAGCTAAGAAATTTATTGAAAAATATTATGAATTATATCCAGGGGTTAAAAATTATATGGATAAAATAGTAAGTGAAGCTTATGCTAAAGGAAGTGTTAGAACTTTATTTAAGCGTAAAAGAGTCATTGATGAATTAAATGCTAGCAATTATATGGTTCGTCAAGCTGGTGAAAGAATAGCTCTTAATACTCCAATTCAAGGAACTAGTGCTGATATAATAAAAAAAGCAATGATAGCTATATACAATGAATTTAAAGAAAAAAATATAAAAAGTAAAATTATTTTACAAGTTCATGATGAATTGATTATTGATTTAAAAGAAGAAGAAAAGGATCTTGTTACAGAAATAGTAACAAAAAATATGATTAATGCAATCCAATTAAAGGTGCCTTTAATTGTAAGTAATGATTATGGTAAGAATTGGTATGAAACTAAATAAATAGTAAAAGGAGAAATTAATTATGCCAGAAATAGCTGAGGTTGAGACTGTTCGTAATACTTTAAAAAAACAAATTTTACATAAAAGAATAAAGAATGTTAAAATTTTATATGATAAAATAATTGAATCAAATAAAAATAATTTTAAATTAGATTTAGTAAATGATTGTTTTATTGATATTAAAAGAAGAGGCAAATGGTTAATTTTTGAACTTAATAACCATTATCTTTTAAGTCATTTAAGAATGGAAGGGAAGTTTTTTTTAAAAAATGAAGCTGATCCAATTGAGAGGCATGAACATATTATAATTGTTTTTGATGATAGAACAGATTTAAGATATCATGATACAAGAAAGTTTGGACGAATGAATTTAATAAAAAAAGATGAACTTTTTACTAATGAAGCAATTAGGAAACAAGGTTTTGAACCAGGAGAAGAAGAGTTAACCGCCGATTATCTTTTAGATAAATTTAAAAATAAAAGATTGGCAATAAAAACTCTTTTGCTTGATCAAACAATTATTAGTGGTCTGGGTAATATTTATGCTAATGAAGTGTTGTTTGCCGCTCATATTAATCCATTTAAAATAGGAAGCAAGATCACGAAAAAAGAAGCAGAAAATATTGTGAATGCTGCAGATAAAATAATAAAAAGAGCTATGGAACTTGGAGGAACAACTATAAAGAGTTATACCTCAAGTTTAGGGGTAACAGGAAAATTTCAAAATGAATTGATGGTTCATAAAAGAGAAAATGAAGAATGTAAGATTTGTCAGACTTTAATTAAAAACGAAAAAATAAATGGTCGAAGTACTTATTATTGTCCTATTTGTCAAAAGTAAAGGGATAAATTTCTTGACAAAAATAAAAATTATAATATAATAACGGGGTTGCTTATTTAAGAGGGGATTGAAATGGTAAATAATAATTTAACAGAAAAGTTAAAAATATATAAAAAGAAAGTTTTAATGTGGCAAGAAAAGAGAAGGGTAAAAAATCATTTTCATTTATATCAAGATTGGTTTTATAATTATAAAACGGGTTTTGAAGAATGCCACTGTAAATGTGGAGAAATAAAAATGAGAAGACATTTTCATAAATTTACGATTTGGGAATTTAATCCAGAGACTGGATTAGATGAGTGTATATGTATTTGCGGTCATGTAAAACAAAGATTACCGCTTGATGAAACAGACGATTATGTAATGATAAGAAAAAAGTTCTAGACATGTTCTAGAGCTCTTTTTTTGCATTCTTGGTAAATATAATTAGTACTTTTACAATCTTCAATACTGCGATGCGATCCAAAGTTTAAATGAAAATAATTTTTTAGAGTTTCTAATTTATAATTATAGGCTTTAGGAATAAACTCTCTTGCAAGTTCTACAGTATCAATTGTTGGATTTTTCATTATATTTAAATTTAATTTTCTTAAATTATTATTTATAAAACCCGTATCAAATGGAACGTTATGGCAAATAATTGGTAAATCGCCAACAAATTCTAAAAATTTGGGCAATACAGTTTCAATAGTTGGTTCATGAGTTAACATATCATTACTAATACCTGTAATTTTAGTAATGATTTCAGGTATAGGTATTTCAGGGTTAATTAAGTAATTAAATTCAGCAATTAATTCATTGTTTTCATATTTTAAAGCACCAATTTCAATTATTTTATCTTCTAGATCATTTAATCCTGTAGTTTCAGTATCAAAAACCACATAACTATCGACAAATTTTTGGTTCATTTATTCAACTTCTTTCTTGTTTTCATTATAGATAAAGAAAAATCTTTTGTCAAAATTTATTTTTGATTAATTATAAGGGGTTTATTTTTTAATTCGAACAAACTTGCTTGGGAATTAGTGAAAATATCATAAAGATAGGCGGCTGTTTTTTCATATTTATATGTTTTAGAGGATAAAATGGGACTTAAAGGGATTGAAATATTTTTTTTGATGGAATGTAAATATTCTTGGCCTTTTTTATTAAATCCTAAAATATGAATATATTCTAGGTCAAGATTATCATTATCTTTTTTGGTTAAACCTAAAAGAATATGAATGATCATTCTTCTAATTTTATTGTAAGTATAACGTTTGGTTTTAACGTTTAAAATAAATTCTTCTAAATTATTAGATTTTAATATGACTTTTTTTAAACGTTTTTCAATACCTTCATCAACGGTTAAATATTTTTCTAAATTATTATCTGTTATAATTTTATATTTTAAAATAGTAAATATTAATTCTTCATTAATAGTTTTAAGATATGATAAAGTATTATGAGGGATAAAATTTTTTATATTTTCTTTATTTTTTAATTTAGAACGAATGTTACTGGCACTAATAATAAACTCATTGCTTGTTAAATCATGATAGTTATTAGTTCTTTTAATCGGATGTAGTTTAATTGAATATTGATTTTTTATAATAGCTTTAGCATAAGAAATACCTAGTAAATCATTAGGATTGTTTATATTAGTATTCATATTTAAAGTTTTAGCAAGAGCTGTGGGATAGTTACAACCTTTTTTTAAATTTTTTCTTAAGTTTTTTTCAAAATGAGGTTCTAATTGTAATTGAGCGGCTTTAGTTAAAAGGGAAATATCATTTGATTCACTACCAAAAACTATATCAGTAACATTTAAATGATTTAAAATTTCGAGGGCTTTTTTAGCAAAAATATCGGCTGATTGAGTGCCAAAAATAACAGGTAATTCAATGATTAAATCAATGGTATTTTCTAAAGCTAAACGAGTTTTATCTTCTTTAGAAATAATACTTATTTCTCCTCGTTCTAAAAAATAACCATTTAATACTAGAATAATAAGGGATTTAGGAAACATTTTTTTTATTTTTTTTAAATGAAATATGTGACCATTGTGAAATGGATTATATTCACAGATAATACCAATTATTTTCATATTTCACCTCTTTATGTGGTAGTTTATCATATTTATTTGTGAAACAAAATATTTTGTTATATAATATTTGATATGAGAGGAATATTTTATAATGAAAATTGAGTTAAGTAAAATTCCAGAATCAGGATTGATAGTTAATCAAGATATTATTTTAGATAAAAAATTGTTTAAAGATGCTGATATATTAGATATAAAAAAAATATATTTTGATGGAATAATAAATTTTGATTATGAAGGTCATTTAGTTATAAATGGTAAGTTAAATGGAGTATTTATTTTAGAAGATGCAGTAACATTAGATCCTGTTGATTATTCTTTTGTGTGTTTAATTGAAGAAAATATTAAGAATATAGAAAATTTAGGATCTGATTTTTATGAAAAAAGTAAAAATATACTTGATATTAGTGAAGTTTTGTGGGAAAATATTGTATTAGAAATTCCCATAAGTGTTTCCAAAGCAAATTCAGATGATTTATCTTTACGAGGGGACGGTTGGGAATTAAAAAGCGAAAGTGGAAAAGAAATTGATCCAAGATTAGCAAAATTAAAAGAGCTATTTAATGAAAAGGAGGAGTGAGATTATGTTACAACTTGACATTCAAAGATTTGCAGTTCCATTTAGAAGAACTAGTAAAACAAAAAAAAGAATGCGCCGTACTCACTTAAAAAAGGAAGTAGGAGCAATAGAAAAATGTAGTAAATGTGGGGCGGCTATTAGACCTCATCGTGCTTGTACTAAGTGTGGAAATTATAAGAACAAGGAAGTAATAAGTGTTTCAAAAGAAATTGAAAAGGCATCATAATTTTGATGTTTTTTTAATTTGTTAAAAAATTGTGTTAGAATAATTATAGGAGTAGATAATGAAAAAAGTTAAAGTTTTAGAAAGTAATTATTCTTTACAAAGAATAGAGGAAAAATGTATTGATTGTGGGGCGTGTTTAGATACTTGCAAAAAGTTAAATAATTTAGCTGATGGAGATTGTCTAAATTGTGGGCAGTGTATATTAACGTGTCCTGTTGGAGCTCTACAACCGAAATTTAATTATAAGGAAGTTTTAGCAAATATTCATGATGAAGAAAAGATTGTAGTAGTTTCTACAAGCCCAGCGGTAAGAGTTGCTATTGGAGATGAATTTGGTTTTGATCCAGGAACTTTTTTAGAAGAAAAAATGGTAGGAATTTTAAAAAGATTAGGTTTTGATTATGTTTTTGATACGACTTTTGGTGCTGATCTTACTATTATGGAAGAAGCGAGTGAGTTAATTAAGCGAATAAAAGAAAATAAAAATTTACCGATGTATACTAGTTGTTGTCCTTCTTGGGTTTTAGAATTAGAAAAATATCATCCTGAAGATATAGCAAAACTATCCAGTTGTAAGAGTCCAATTGGCATGCAAGGGGCAATTATTAAAAATTATTTTGCTAAATTAAAGAATTTAAATAAAGAAGATATTGTAACAGTATCTTTAACCCCTTGTGTATCAAAAAAGAGTGAAGTAAAAAATGATTTAAATAATGATTATGTTATTACAACTAGTGAACTTTCGATGATGATACGAGAAGCTAATTTATCATTTAAAGATGTAGAAGAAAAAAAATTTGATTCTATTTTAGGTAAAGGAACAGGGGCAGGAGTTATTTTTGGAACAAGTGGTGGAGTCATGGAAGCGGCTCTTCGAACCTCTTATTATTTATTGAATAAAGAAAAATGTCCTGCAAATTTTTTAGAATTTAATGATTTACGAGGAAATTCTAATTTCAAAGAAGCGGAAGTGGATTTAGGCATAAAAAAAATAAAGGTTGCTGTAATTTCAGGAATAAAGATCTTAAATGATTATTATGAAGAATTAAAAAAATATCATTTTGTTGAAGTAATGACTTGTCATGGAGGATGTATAGGAGGGGGAGGACAGCCAATTATTCCTCAAACTAAACAAGAGTTATATAAAAAAGCAAGAAGTAAAAGTCTTTATGAGAATGATAAAAATCTAATGGTTCGTTGTAGTTATGAAAATGAAGAAATAAAAAAATTATATGAAAATTATTTACAATACCCTTTAAGTAATGCATCAAAGAGCTTATTACATACTAAATATGAAGATAGAAGTAAAGAGATAAATATTGGAACATAATATTTATTTTTTTCTTTAAATTTATTGTTAAGAAAAAATATAAATGCTATAATCTAAATAATAGAAAAATAAACTATAAGATTAAGATAGGGGCTAAAATAAATGAATAAAAAAAGAATAATAATGCTAAGTGTGATAACAAT
>CAOLUI010000043.1 GCA_948479395.1 uncultured Bacilli bacterium
CTTCTATTATATTGAACTTAAAATTAAAAAACACGCTTTTAAATAAACGTGTTTTTATATCCAGCGTGAAATATAAATTTCTCTAGTTACTTCTTCCTTATAACGTTTAAATATATTTATTATACTTTCTACAATTGTTTTCCTTATATTAGAAGAAGATTTATTTACTTTTACTTTCAATATTTCTATTTTCATTTTCTTCCTAAATAAATAATCATCCAAATACTTACCTAAAACATAATCTATTTGCTTCACAATTCTTAATTCATCATAATTTGTCACATCAATATTAAATATATATTCTTCATATATTTTAATTAATTTATCAGTTACATAATCATCTTCAAAATAATCGAAGTTGACTATACGATAGAAATTCGGACAATTACTTAATATTAATTTATTTTTTTTCAATATCTTAACCTCCATCTACCATATAAGAATAATACTATAATTTTTCCTTTTTGTAAATATCATGTTATAATATTTTTATAAGAAAGAGGTTTAAAAATGGCAAAGCGAAAAAAATTAAAAAAAAATGTTCTATATTTTATTATTATAATTATAATAATTAGTATAATTGGAATTATATTTTCTATCAAAACATATAACGAACACAAATATAAACAAACTTACGAATATAAACTAATAGAACACGGATATTCCATGGAAAACACCAAAAAATTACTAGATTATTATAAAAAAAATGACGAAATAGAAAAAATATTAAGCATTCCTCGAAATGAAGAGATTTTGAACTTAATAAAAGAAAAATATTACATACACAAAAATTTAGAAAGATATCTTTCTTATTTAGATAAAAATAAAAACAAAGAAAAAAAAGATATTATCGCTATTGTTAACGTTAATCGCGATTATGAATTTTATGAAAATGACATTTCTACTAAAACAGAAGATGAAACCTTACTTATAGTTAACAAATATTATAAACTAAATGAAAATTTTGAACCAACAAATTTAGTAACTATAAGTAATAATTATGCTTATGCCAATAATAGGATTACAAAAAAAGCCAATGATGCATATGTTTCAATGTGGCAAGCCGCTAAAAACGATGGGTACAAATTAATAGTCAATTCCAGTTATCGTACCTATCAAGAACAAGATGATGTTTATAACAACATTAAACTCTCTAAAGGTGAACGTGAAGCTGATAAAGTTGCAGCTCGACCAGGCCATTCTGAACATCAAAGTGGTTTAGCTATTGATGTTTTTGAAATAAACAATCAATTAACAGGAACCTTTAAAGACTCTCCAGCCTATAAATGGCTAAGAGAAAATGCATATCTTTACGGTTACATTGAAAGATATCCAGAAAATAAGGAATACTTAACTGGATATAGTTTTGAATCTTGGCATTGGCGATATGTTGGAACAGAAGTAGCTAAAATAATTCAAGAAGAAAACATTACTTTTGATGAATATTATGCTTACTATATCGATAATAAATAACTATAAGGAGAAAAAATTTATGATTTTAAATATATTTATATTAATAATTGGATTCATTATTTTAATAAAAGGGGCTGATCTTTTTGTAGATGCCGCCTCGAGTCTTGCTGAAAATTTTCATTTGTCCAAAATGCTTATTGCACTTACTATCGTGTCATTTGGTACAAGTGCCCCAGAATTTGCAGTATCTATTAAATCTATTATCAGTGGTAGTGGAGATATAGTTTTAGGAAACGTTATTGGAAGTAATATTTTAAATATTTTATTAATATTAGGTGTTTCTAGTTGCATCCATTCTTTAAATGTTAAAAATGCAACAGTAAAAAAAGAACTTCCCATCACTATTTTAATTACTACTCTATTTATCATACTAATAAATGACAAATTATTATCAGGAGAAACTAGTAATATTTTAACTAGAGTAGATGGAATAGCAATAATTTTATTCTTTCTTATATTCATATATTACCTAATTACTATTATGCGAAATAAAACAGATAACAATGAAAAATCAACAGAGCCTAAATATAACATTTTATTATCTATATTTTTTACTATAACTGGAATAATATGCTTAGTTTTAGGAAGTAATGCAGTAGTAGACTCAGCAAGTTTTATTGCTCAAACTCTAGGAGTTAGTGAAAGAGTAATTGCTCTAACTATTGTTGCTTTAGGTACCAGTTTACCAGAATTAGTTACAAGTGTTACAGCCACTAAAAAAGGTGAATATGACATTGCCATCGGAAATGTTGTTGGGAGTAATATATTTAATATTGGTATCGTTCTTGGTGTTCCTGTTGCCATATTTGGTAATATTGGAAATATAACGTTTAATTATCTTGATCTATTTATTATGTTATTATCAACATTTCTATTATATATTTTTAGTTTTAAAACTTATAAAATAAATCGTAAAGAAGGTCTTATTTTACTTATTATTTTTATTGCATATTATGGCCATTTAATATTTTCAGCCATTTAAAAAGCATTTCATCAAGAAAACGCTTTTCTTTATTTTAAATTATTAATTAATTCCTCTTTCTTCATTGAAGAATAACCTTTTACTCCTTGCTCTTTAGCTATATTCTTTAAATCAGCTAATGTCATTTTACTATAATCAACATTATTCTCTTGCTCATTCTTTTTTTGCTCTGATTTTTCAGTTGCTTTTTTTAAATCTTTTTTTCCATTACTTAAAGACTCTTTGGCAACATTAACAAGTTCTGTAAAACTTTTTGGATCATCAATAGCAAGCTCACTTAGCATTTTACGATTAATCTCAATTCCAGCAATTTTTAGTCCATTCATAAATTTAGAATAACTAATATCATTTTCACGACATCCAGCATTAATTCTTGTTATCCATAATTTTCTAAAATTTCTTTTATTAGCTCTTCTGTCACGATAAGCATAAGCTTCACTATGAAAAACTTGTTCTTGCGCGGTTTTAAATAATCGATGTTTACTTCCAAAATAACCTTTAGCTTTTTTTAATACTTTTCTTCTTCTATTCTTAGCAACATTTCCACCTTTAACTCTTGTCATTTAAAAAACCTCCTTTACCTAGATAACTGACTTAATTCTGTCAGTATCTCCTTTACTTAATGTTCCTTTAACACGTCTTTGTCTAACTTGTTTTGCACTATCTTTACTTGTTTTATGATTTCCTCCAGATTTTTTATATGATAATGTTCCATTAGCGCGTTTTTTAAAAACTTTACTACTAGCTTTATGTGTCTTTTGTTTTGGTCCTTTAGCCATAATATTTCATCCTTCTTTCTACTTTTCTTTTTTAGGTGCTAAAATAATATACATACTTCTTCCTTCCATTTTAGGTTCTGTATCAATATCAGCATAATCACTAAGTTCTTCAGCAAACTTCATTAAAACATCTCGTCCCAATTCTGGATGAGCCATTTGTCTTCCCTTAAAACGAACTAAACCCTTAACTTTATGCCCTTTTTCCAAATATGATGTCGCATTTCTTTTTCGTGTCTCAAAATCATGAATATCAATATTAACTGATAAACGATACTCTTTTAATTCTTTATTAGTCTCTCGCTGTTTTTTCTGAGCATCTTTTAACTTTTTTTGCTTTTCATACTTAAACTTATTATAATCCATAACTTTAGCAACAGCAGGATTTCCTCCAGCATTCATCAAAACTAAATCAAGCCCTGCATAATTAGCAAGTGTTAAAGCATCTTCTAATTTTTTCAAACCCATCTGTTCTCCATTTGGACCAATAACCATTAACTCAGCAACCTTAATTTGTTCATTAATTGGTAATTCGTTTTTATTATTTGCTATATTAATGCACCTCCATACATTATAAAAGGCGGATATATAGTATCCACCCAAAAAGCTTTTAATATTTAATATCTATACTCACTTTTAGCTTTTTACCCATTACTACTTGTAATCAGGTGGACTGTGGACACAATCTCTTTCCTTTTTTCAATAACAACAAAATTATATAGTAAAGTATATGCAAATGTCAAGTAAATTTTCAACCATAAAAAGTCTATTAATTCTTATAAAAATTTCTTTCTTAAATTTCTAAGAAAAAATTATTCTAAATTTATCATTTATCCATAAATATTAAAACTAATTCTTTCTTTTCCTTAACTATTTTTTACACGCAGATAATAATTAACTTCTTTTAACTAACGTGATCTAAGAAAATCTTTATCACGTTCTTCTATCAAACTACTTTTTATTCTTTCTAATAATGTCCTCTTAACATCAGTAACATTTACATTACCATCTTTTTTCATTTGAGCATTAAAATCAGCATCTTTAATATGTTCTTTTACATCTTCACCATGATATACCTTACCATCTAATATTTTCGCATTTCCTTCAATAGAAACATTTTCTATACTTACATCAACATTACTATCATGTACTTTCATTCCGTTTAATAACTTTGAATCTCCACTCATCTTAACTCCTGAAATATTAATATGCACTGCCATATCAATTTCTCCTTTCTTTGCGAAAGCTATTATAACTAAAATCTTTTAATAATACAAGCTCTATATTTTTTATTCAACCTATTTATAATATTAATAATTACTTTATTACACCTAATTACTATTTTTCTATAAACTAAGCTCCATTTTATATCATATGAATTAGAACCTATAAAGAATATTATTAGTAGTCAAAAAAATATTTTTTTCCCAGTCATTCCATATCAAAAACAAATCAATATCTTCATTTTATAGATTTCTAATTATTTAAAATCTTTTTTATTCCTACATATGGAAGTAAAGCACAATTCTTACGATTATTTTGTTTATAAATTTCATTATAAACAATCGATTCATTTAATAACTCACTATCATAATCTAATTCATTAACCATTGCTTCAAAATTTTTAATATATAATTTAGCTTCTTCAATCGACTTTCCTATTAAATTTTGAATCATAATAGAAGTTGAAGAAGTAGATATTGCACATGCATCTCCATCGAACTTAATATCTTTTAAAATATTATCTTCAATTAAAACATAAATATTTATATCATCAATACATGATTCATTATTAGAATTTACTTTTATATACCTTTCATCTAAAACCGTCTCTTTATTTCTTGGATTTTGATAGTTGTCTAAAATAATATCTCTTCTTAAATTTTCATCCATTATAACATTTCCTCCAATATTTTATCTTTATTCCTTAATAATTCTACTAATTCATCAATTTCTTCATAAGTATTATAAAAATATAGACTCACTCTTAAAGTATTTTTTACTCCTACTTCATTTTTTAAAATTTTCGCACAATGATTTCCCGCTCTAACACATATATTATATTTATTAAGATAATAAGCTACATCTTGACTAAATATATCTAAAATATTAAAAGAAACAATTCCACTATCACTTTCTATATTAATTATATCTATAAAAGAAATATCAATTAACTTATCCACTAAATATTTACGTAGTTTTTTTTCATAATCTGCTATTTTATCTAAACCTATATTTTCTAAATATTCAATTGCTTTTCCAAATCCAATTACTCCAGCAATATTAGGAGTTCCAGCTTCTAATCGGGTTGGTAAATCCTTATAATAAACTTCATGCTCATTATCAAAAGATTCATTCATTCCACCTCCTAAAATCAAAGGTTCAACATTCTCTAAAAATTCTTTTTTACCATATAAAACGCCAACCCCTGTAGGTCCACACATTTTATGCGCTGAAAATGTTAAAAAATCAACATCTAATTTTTGAACATCAGTCTTTACATGACCAATACTTTGAGCCGCATCAACTACTAAAAATATATTATTTTGATGAGCTAACTCAGCTATTTCTTTGATCGGTCTTATATCTCCTATAACATTTGTAATATAAGCTAAACTTATAACCTTAGTATGTGGAGTAATAGCTTTCTTAACATTTTCTAATGTAACATAATGATTATCATCAAGAGAAATATAATTTACTTTAATTCCGTTAGTATTTGCCAAATGAAACCAAGGTAAAACATTAGAAGCATGTTCCGATTTAGTAATTAATACTTCGTCTCCATCCTCCAAAAGATTGGCAAAAAAACCTCGTGCAATCAAATTCAAACTTTCTGTTGCTCCTGCAGTAAAAATAATTTCCTCCAAACTTTCAGCATTAATATATTTTTTAACTAAACTTCGTGCATTTTCATATTCTTGATCAACTTTATAAGAAATATCATAATCTCCTCTGTGGGCATTAGCTCCATATTCTTCATAATACTCAACCATTTTATCAATCACACATTTAGGTTTTAAAGTTGTGGCTCCATTATCTAAATATATAATATCTTTATGAAGCATTGGAAAATCTTCTCTATTCAATTATTTCACCTCCGCTCTTAATTCATCCAAATTTAAAACTTCTCTTAAAAAGCCTAATTTTATTAATTGTATTGCCATTTCTTCTTTAATTCCTTTACTCATTAAATAAAATAAATCTTTTTCACTAATATTACTAATAGTTGCATTATGATTAGCTATTACTTCATTATTATTAATAATTAAATTAGGTTTTATTTTTACAGAGTTATTATAATTCACTAAAACTTTAATACTTTCATTAAATATATTAGAATAAGTATTTTTTAAAACTAGTCCTTCTGCTTTTATTTCTATTGTTCCTTTATTTTCCACCGCTTTTACCAAAATATTTGTTTTTGTTTCATTATCAGTTATATGATTTTTAATCTCTAAAATATTTTCATTCTTATAATTACAAGCATAGCTTAAATTTAAATTACTTTGAAACGCACTATATATATTAATTTTATTATTACTATTATCTAATTGAACAAAAAGATCAATATTAAAAATAGCTTTATCATGAAGATATATTTCTATATTTGAAACCTTAGGAAGATTTAAAACTCCACAATTAACTTTACCATAAATATGTAAAATCAAATTTTCTTTTAAAATTTTTTCTATAATTACATCTTGATCATTAAGTTTCAACTCTTTTTGTTCTACTATTATTCTATTCATTATCATCACTTTCACTCATAATGCTTGCCCTAAAACCATTTTTAAAAATTTCTAAAGCTAACTGATAATCGCCTGATTTAATTATTTTTTTATTATCCAGTATGTGAACATAATCAGGTTTTATAATATCCAATAAACATTTTTGATGTGTGATAATTAATATAGACGGCTTAAACTTTTGATAATAATCTAATATTGAATTAGCAACCAATTTCAATGCATCTACATCAAGACCTGAATCAATTTCATCTAATATAATAAATTTTGGTTCCAACATCCATAGATGAAGTAACTCATTTTTTTTCTTTTCTCCTCCACTCATATTATAATTTATATCTCGATGAATAAAAGAATCTGGAATATTCAAATTACTACAAATTTCTTTCATTTTTCGATTAAATTCCAAAATATTTAATTCATTTTTTCCCATATCAACTAGCGAAGTTCTTAACATCTCTGCATTCGTAACTCCAGCAATTTCTGATGGATTTTGATTAATCAAAAACAAGCCTTCCCGTGCAACATCAGTTGTTGACATTTCAAATAAATTCTTATCATTATATACAATAATTCCTTTAACATCATAAGTATCATCTCGCATTAAAACCCTCGAAATTGTTGACTTACCAGCTCCATTTGGTCCCATTAAAACATGTATTTCTCCCTCATTTATTTCTAAATTAAAATTTTTTAAAATAAATTTATCCAAAACTTTAACTGTCAAATTTTTAATACAAAGCATATTAACCACCATCATTATTTTATCAAATAGCTAATTTAATTCATAGAAAAAACAAGAATTTTTCTTGTTTTAGATTATTTTAAAAGAAAAGCATTTTCAATAGCTCCATCTTTACTACCTTCTACTTTAACTTTTGAATCAAGATATACAACGGGACGCACAATCATATTATTAATTGTATAACCATCAAACACATTACCTAGAAAAATACAAAACACATAATCATTCTTAGAAGACATTGACATAATTGTTAGGATCCGCGCTCCTATATATCTTAAGTTTCCATAATCATCTTCTACTAACTCATCTGATTCTAATGTAGTTAAATATTCTATTAAGTCCTGAGATAATTCTGTTACAAAATCTATCTTCACACTATATGTCTTTCCTTGTTCTTGATCTTGGGCATTATTAGAATCATTTTCATATT
>CAOLUI010000044.1 GCA_948479395.1 uncultured Bacilli bacterium
ATAAAAATAAAAATAAAAAACCTTAAAAAGGCTTCTTAATTACTCAAATAAATTCCTACATTATTATCACAAAAAAATAATAAACTCCATATAATAAATAAAATTATTATAACTATAATTTGCATAACTATTTTTCTTTGAGAAAATTGTTCAAAATTTTTATTTTCATCTTGATATTTTTTTAATAAAACCAAAATAAATATATATAATATTAGACCTAATATAACTAAAATTGGTTGAATCTCTACTCCCTTAAAATTAATTATCAAACCACTAAACGAAACAATAGTATTATATAAAGTATGAAATATAATTGGGAACAACAAACTCATAACTTTTATAAATATATTATTTTTTTCTTCAGCTTTATTAAACAAATACAACATAAATAATGCCATTATTAGTTGACATAAAAGATGAACTGGCAAAAATGCTCGATAAACACCTAAAAGATTTGAAGAATAAGAAAGCATAAAAGCAGAATTTTCTAAAGCCATAAACATTACTGAAATAAACATACAATTAAAAACTATTTCATATTTATTTTGTGGTTTAGATTTCCTAATAAAAAACCATTTCATTAATTCTTCAGGCAAAGCTGCTATTAAAAAGCTTCTTAACAGCTAAAAAAATACAATGTTCTTATCTAAACTTGGCCAAAACTTAATAATCATTACATAAATATAATTAAAAAAGTACTCAATTATTCCCCCACAAATAACAATTGGAAACATTACAAAAAAGCCATATATTATCAATTGTAAAAACTTGCCTAAACTTTTTTCATATTTATTTAGTGTAATATTTCCCAAAAAAATCATAATAAACACAGGAATAAAAGCAATAATAACTTTTAAAAACATCTTATACTCTCATTTAATTTATAAACTAGCTAATATATTTTTTAATTCATCAGCAGATTTAAACCCAACTTCTTTTTTTACTTCTTTACCATCCTTAAAAAAAATCAGAGTTGGAATACTCATTATTCCATATTGAGCTGCTAACTCTTGATGCGTATCGGTATTAACTTTAATAACATTTATATCTATATTTTCTAAAACTGAACTCATCATTTTACAGGGACCACACCAATCAGCATAAAAATCAACTATATAAATTCCTTCTTTTACTAAATCTAGCAAATTTTCATCTTCTAAATATTTAATCATCATTAATCATTTCCTTTCACATATTCATTTATAATATTATCTAAATTTTTAATCTTAAACTTTTTTCTTTTATTTAACTTTTCCATATTTTTTTCACTTACTATATTATATTTTAATAAAGCTTTAATTGCTTCTTCATTTTTTTCCTCAAGAGTAATATTTTTATTTTTAATATCCACAAAATCCTTTACAACTTTATAAGAATCATTAGCCACACTAGAAATAATTGGAGTATTAGCTAAAATTTTATCTGCTAATTTACTATCCACTATTAATTCATTACTGATATTTAAACAAGCTAAAATAAATAAAATTGCAAAAGTAAATACATAATACTCTAAAAAACCAAATATTGCCCCAAATATTTTTGAAGGAAGAGCTAAAACCACAGTAAGTTTTAAAATTGTTTCGATTATTCCTGATATCTTAATTATAACTTTTAATAAAACCGACAAAATTGAAAAAACAATTAAAAACGCTATTGCCTCATATATTAAAATATTTATAGCACTAATCGAAAAACTAAAAAAAGGCATAAAAGTATATAAAAATACTGACAATGGATTCTTTAAATAAAAAGATAATACTATTACAATAATTGTCCCCACAAAACTTATAACACTTTTAATAACTCCTTTTTTAAATCCTACTACAGCTCCGCAAAGAAGCATTAAAAATATAACTACATCAATAATATTCATTTCAAACTCTCCTATCTCTTAATTTAATGAATTTAGTATATCAAAAATTCCTTTCTTTAACAATTGATCTTATAAGATATATTTAATTATTTCTCCATTAGGAAGTCCTCTATTTAAAAACATGCCATCTTTTAATCCCTCAAAATAAGCACTAAATGCTTTAGATACACCACTGTGAGATACAATTAAAACCTTATCAAAATCTAAAGTTTTAAGTTCATCTAAAAAATTAAAAATTCGTTTAAAAAAATCTTTTATACTTTCTTCTGTTCCATAAAAACAAGAAGTATTATAATTCCAGTATTCTTCTCTTTTTGTAAAACTTAAAGGCTTTCCCGCCAAATCGCCAACTTTCCTTTCCCTTAATCTTTCATCATATATTATATTTAAATTATTATTATTAATAATTTCAGCAGTTTGTTTAGCTCTTATAAGGGGCGAAGAAAAAATAACATCAAAATTTAAATCTTTAATTTTTTCTCCTAAAACTTTTGCTTGTTCAATACCGGTTTCATTTAATTCTTCATTTTCATAATTATAGTGTTTTAATTTATTACTTAAAACTTCTCCATGTCTCACTAAAAAAATTTGCATTATTTCTCCTATCATTTTCATTATATCATAAATTCCTTTATAGACAATAAAACCTTAATTTGCTAAAATATCATTGAGGTGATTACTTATGACAATCGTTTTCAAAGTAAGTGATAACATAAAAACTAAAATGATTGAATATTATCAAGACTTAAGACGGGAAAAAACTCCTCCTTATGCTGTTTTTCAAGCAATGGAAGCAGATACAATTATTACTTTATATGAAAGTGGTAAAGTAATGTTTCAAGGCGTCAGCGCAGATGTAGATGCCAATATTTGGGTTGATTTAGAAAAAAAATTAAACAACCGTGATATTGATATTAATGAAAATAATAAGAAAAAAGAAAAATATCAGGAAGAATTAAACTATTTCTATACTAAATCTACTATTGGTTCTGATGAAGTTGGTACAGGGGACTATTTTGGCCCTATTATCGTAACTGCGTCTTTTGTTGCCAAAGAAAAAATCGATTTTATAAACGATTTAGGTGTCAAAGATTCAAAAAAATTAACTGATGATAAAATATTAAAAATAGCTCCTCTTTTAATAAAAGAAATTCCTTTTGTAACATTCACTTTAAACAACCAAGATTATAATAATTATCAAGAAAAAGGCTATAACATGAATAAAATCAAAGCTATATTACATAACAAAGTCTTATACAGTCTTACTCATAAAGATAATTATCCTTATGAAAAAATTGTCGTTGATCAATTTGTTTATCCTCGAAAATATTTTGAACATATTAATGAAGCTACAGAAAAAGTTACAGATATAACCTTTACAACCAAAGCTGAAAGTAAATGCGCTAGTGTTGCTGTTGCAAGCATTATTAGTCGTTACTATTTTCTAAAAAAAATCGATGAATTATCAGAAGAATTAGGATTAACTATTCCTAAAGGAGCTAATAATATTGTGGATCAAACTGGAATTGAAATTGTTCAAAAATATGGTATCGAAAAATTAAACGAAGTCGCCAAACTAAACTTCAAAAATACAATCAAAATAAAAGAAGCTTTAAGATAAAACTTTAAAAGCTTCTTTTATTTCGCCAATTAAACAATTATTTTCTAGTTCTAGTATATCAACTAAATACAACTCATTTTTCTTTAACTTTTTTAAAACTTTTATTTTAATATAATTAGTTGTATAACCAATACTTTCTTTATCATAAACTTCTTCTATTAATACTTCTAAAGTTTTATGAAGATGTTTTTCATAATAATTCTTTTCTAATTCATTACTTACTTCATTCAAAATTCTACTTCTTTTTCTTTTTTCCTCATCACTTACTTGCTGTTCCATAATACTTGCCACTGTTCCATCTCTTTTCGAATAAGGAAAAACATGAATTTTCGAAAAATTTATTTCTTTTACAGTTTTAATCGTTTCTAAAAAAAGTTCTTCCGTCTCAAAAGGATGACCTACTATTACATCAGTTGTTATACTTACATCTGGTTTTAGTCTTCTAATTTCTCTTATTTTATTTTTAAAATATGTTAAATCATATTTACGATTCATTTTTTTTAAAATTTCATTACTTCCAGCCTGTAAAGGTATATGAAAATGGTTAACTATCTTTTCATTATTCTTTATTTCTTTTAACATTTTTTCATTTAATTCGGTTATTTCAATAGAAGATATCCTTATTCTTTTTAAACGTTCTATTTTACTTATTTCATGAATTAAATCAGCTAAATCATACCCTTCCAAGGATTTATAAGAGCCTGTGTGAATACCCGTTAAAACGATTTCCTTATGACCATTATCCACTAATGTTTTAATCTCTTCCACCGCCGTTTTAAAATCTTTACTTCGAATATTTTTTCTGACGTAAGGTATAATACAATAACTACAAAAATTATTACAACCATCTTGAATTTTAACGAACGCTCTTGTATGACTAGAAAATTTTTCTACTTTCATATCCTCAAAATTCCATAATTTATCCTCATAAAACTTTACTATTGGAACTCTACTAATTAAATAATCTTTTATTTTTTCATGGATAATACTTTTATCCTTATTACCAATTAAAATATCAATCCCCATTTGTTTATATTCCTCTTGATTATTTTCACTACTACAACCACAAACCACTAAAATCTTTCCTAAGCGTTTTATTCTTCTTACAAACTTCTTTGACTTATTATCTGCCATATTAGTTACAGAACAAGTATTAATAATAACAATGTCTGCATCATTTTCACTAGCTAATAAAAAATCTTCCTGCAAGAGTTTTTCTTTCATAATTTCACTTTCATAAATATTTACCTTACACCCCAAAGTAATTATATTAAACTTCATAAAACACCTCTTAAAAACAATCATATTATAACACAAAAAATAAGTTATATTTTTATAACCTATTTTAATTTAGCAACTCATTTAGTGTTTGTAACGTTTTTAAAAAAGCTTCTTCATTTGCATAACGAAATAACTTATTTTCTTTAGGGTGATTATCACTCTTTTTAGAAGCACTTATCATATCATCTAAATTTATTTTTTTTACTAATATCTCATCATCAATGATCTCTTCTTCTTTATAATTAATTTCTCCCATTTTATTTTTAGCTATTAATTCCTCATAGCTTATAATAGCTTTTTCTTCCTGATCTTTTTCATAATTTGTAAAAGTAGCTGTCGCATCATTTATCTGATTATTTTCTATATTATTAACTACTTCTTTTAAATCAAGCTCACTCTCTTCTTCCAGCTCAATTATCTCTTCCTCTAAATCAGGAGTCGTTTTAATAATATAAACTAATGAAACAATTAAAATAAGTAATACTAAAATAGCAATATATAAAAGTAAATCAATAAAATTTAAGTTTTTCATAAATCCTAGTATATCACTTAAAAACTGCTTCATTAAAAATCAGACTCCTCGACCATATTTTACCATATTTCTTAAAAATAAGGAGTTAAAAAAGCAAAAAATTTACATCATGTAATGTAAATCATTCTTTAACGATATAAGGATTATCAATTGTTCCTTTTCCACTTACAAAAATTTTTTTGTTTAAATTAATTACAGGTTTTACACCGCGATAAAAATTTCCAGTACTCTCATTTTTTAACATACCTGAAGCATCAATTTCAAAATAAGTAATATTATTTCCATTACTACTTGCTGGAGTCATTGTCCACCAAGAAAAATCTTTTCCTGGCGTATATAAATAATATTGCGAATTTATACTATTTTTTGAAGCTCCAGCATAAACCGCTTCATCGGCCGTTAATAATGCAATTTTAGAACTATACTGACTACCTAAACAATTATTAACTTGGCTATAATCCGTTAAAAGACGCGAATAAGCTAAATAATAATTATTAACTCCATCACTTTGTCCTACGGAATCATCAACACAATATTTTGCTGTGGTAATATATTTTTCATAATCCCCTAAATTATATTTATACCAATTATCCAAAGTTTTACTAATATTTGTTTTTAAAAAATCTAATTTTTCTTCTAACAGCTTTTCACTATTTTCTTCATAATAATTAGTTTTTTCCTCTATATAGTCATTTAATATTAATTTAATGGTTCCATTTCCATTTATTTTTACAATCCGCCAAGTTAAATTAGCAAAATTAACATAATTATTAGGTATATTACCTCGAAAATAATAAGATGTTCCTTCATCATCTTCTAATTTAATTAACCCTTCATTATCAGTTGCTACTTCTTCGCCAATTTTAGTTGCCGCTACTGACTTTATTTCATTATCTTCCAAAATTGTCGAAGCAAAATCTTTTTCTTTTCGATCATCAAGGCCAACTTTTATATTAGCTTTTAAACTAGAACCTGAATTTTCCAAAATAGTTAAAACATAAGTATGAGTAGTAAAAGGTTCTATTTCCACTGCATTTACCAAATACTCATTATTATCTGGATAATTATCTTCTAAAAGATCTATCTTTTTATTTTCTTCTACCAAATTATATCTCAAATTTTCTTTATTTTTAGATATATTATCTGTTTCAATATAATAATACAAAGTACCATCAGAATTATTAGTCACCGATATTCGATAGTCTCTTTGTTCCCCTGTTGTATTAATATAATCACCATCTAAATAATTAACTGACAAACCATTATCTACAAGGACTAATGCCACTTCTTCTTTCATACTTTTTAAATATTTAGTATAAGAACAAGCAATTAATAATAAGAAAACTAACATAATACTAATAATATTCAAACTTACTTTGTATATTTTCCTCATCTATCTTCATCCTCTACTATTATATATATTAAGTATAGCAAGGTGATTATGCCTTGTCAAATTGGCAATGTCTAAAAATGTCAATTATAGTGTCAAAAAAGTAACATTATTATTTTAAAATAAATGGTGAAGCACTAGAACCTTCTTCTTCATTCTCAATTACTATATTTGAATTTAAATAGATAGTTATATGAGTTTGAAAAGGAATTTCTACACTTCCAGCACTAATATCTCCTGAATTTGTAATTACAAAAAGATGAATATCATTGGTATTATATGGGGTAATTAACCATTGACTATATTTATTATTGTATAGCCAGTTATTATTATAACAATCACTCAATCTATAAATTTCAGATAGTTTAGTATCTAAACAAGTTGTTCTATCAGTTGTAGTTCCTCCACTTGTTGCATATCCGTAATCTGAAGGGTACATTAAACCAACATGCCCTGTCCATTTTGTTGAATTACCACCAAATACCATCGTTCTTCTTTCTAAAGTATAGAATTCATGAGTTAATTTAGAATTAGAATCACTTCCTCCTAAGTTCCATACTACCTCACTTATCATTTCTTTAGATTCATTAGTTAACCCTGTAGAACTAAAATCAACTTCAGTTTCTGTAAAACTAGTAATTGTAGCAGTATTTGGTTGATAGCCATTTGTTCGATTATAATAACTCCCTGGATTTCGATATATTTTATTTCTGTTTGAATCTAGTACATACCTATTATTATCAATGGTGTAATTGCTAGGCAAATTAGTATCAGGATTTAACATCATCATAAGTTGACTATCACTCCAATCATTACTTCCATATATATTTTTAGAAGATCCAGTATTATTTTTATTATCAAATTTTAATTGACCAATAATTTCATTTTTTACTAATTTAACCTTATCGGACTTACTTCCATCAGCATTCTCTATATCTTTCATTACTCCTATTATTCG
>CAOLUI010000045.1 GCA_948479395.1 uncultured Bacilli bacterium
CACTTAGCATTATTATTCTTTTTTTATTCATTTATTTTTAGCCCCTATCTTAATCTCATTATATCACAAAATAAAAAAAAACGTTTTTTATTTTAAACGCTTTTTAAAATTTTTAAATATTGCACTATCATCTAAATCAGTTTCGGCTAATTCTTCTAATAATTTCTTTTGTTTACGATTTAACTTAGTCGGAATAATAACATTCAAAATAACATACATATCTCCTTTGCGTAAACTATTAGGGACTTTTATTCCTTTTCCTTTTAACTTTAATTTATCTCCAGTTGAAGAACCCGCTTTAATATCTAAAATTACATTATTTTCTAATGTTGGAATTTCCTTTTTACAACCTAAACTAGCTTCAGTTATAGTTAAAGGAACTTCTAAATAAATATCTTCATCATCTCGTTCAAAGAAATCATGTTTTTTAACAACAAATTCAATATAAATATCCCCATTAGGCCCTCCATTACTTCCAGCCTCTCCTTTACCAGATATTCGTAATTGATAACCATTATCAACACCTTCTGGAACTGTAACAACAATTTCTTTATTCGCTTTTACATGACCTGTCCCACGACATTTATTACATATCTGGGCAAAAGTCTTACCTGAACCAGAACATTCGTTACAAATAGTCTGTGTTTGAAAAATTCCAAACATTGATTTTTGTTCCGTAATAACCGTTCCTCGTCCATTACATTTACTACATGTTTTTTCTTGAAATCCTCCCGCTCCATTACAAGTTTCACAAGTCTCATTTAAATCTAAATTAATACTCTTTTTACAACCAAAAACGGCTTCTTCAAAACTTAAAGTCATACTGACTAATTTATCTTTTCCTTTTACAGGGCCATTTTTATTTCTTCTGCTACTTCCTCCAAAATTAAAACCAAATGAAGAACCAAACAAATCATCAAAAATACTTCCTAAATCTATATCTTCGGCGTTAAATCCGGAAAATCCTGATCCACCTCCTTCAAAAGCCGCATGTCCAAATTGATCATATTGACGACGTTTTTCTGGATCAGATAAAATAGCATATGCCTCTCCAATTTCTTTAAACTTTTCTTCTGCTCCGGCCTCTTTATTTACATCAGGATGATATTGCTTCGCAAGTTTCCGAAAAGCTCTCTTAATTTCTTCCTCAGTTGCCGATTTAGATACTCCTAAAACCTCATAGTAATCTTTTTTATTCATTCTCTATCACTTCCTTTAACTCTTCTACTTTCTTCTTTATAAGAGAAAATGCTTCTTCAAAAACATTATCATCTGTTAAATCAATATTCGCCTTATTTAATATATCTAAAGGATAATTAGCACTTCCACTAGCTAAAAAATCTAAATAATCTTCCACAGCATTCTCTTCCTTATTTAATATTCTTTTAGCAAATATTAAAGCGCATATCAACCCAATAGCGTATTTATAAACATAAAATGAAGAATAAAAATGAGGAATTCGCATCCATTCAAACCTTATTTCAGGTTCAATAATAACATCATTAGAAAAATATTTATTTACTAATTTCAAATATTCCGTTGACATAAACTCCTCTGTTAAAGAGATTCCTTCACTTTCTGATTTATGCATTAAATACTCAAATTCAGCAAACATCGTTTGACGATAAATAGTTGCATTTACTCGAGCCAAAAAGTCCACTAAAATTTTAATTTTCTTATTTTTATCTTCGGCTTTTTGATATAAATATTCTGTTAATAAAACTTCATTTAAAGTACTAGCAATTTCTGCTAAAAAAATCGGATTATTTTGATACTGAAAAGGTTGTTTTTCTTCCGTATAAAGTGTATTTAAAGCATGACCAAGTTCATGAGCCATAGTTGTTAAACTATCATAAGTATCCAAATGATTTAAACAAACATAACGATTCCATTGAAAAGCACCACTCCGCTTGCCAATATTCGGATAATAATCAATATATTTACTCTTAAACATATATTCTAATTTTTCTAAATAATTATTTTTTAAAGGAGCTAAAGCTTTTTTTAAAATTTCTTGACACTTCTTAATATCATACTTTTCTTCATTTTCCCCTTCAAACTCTAAATAATTATCATATATATGGTATTCTTCCAAACCAAATATTTTTTTTCGTAACTTTTGAAAATCAAAATTCAAATTCATATTTTGATGAACTGCCTTTAACAAATTTTCATAAACAACTTCTTCTATATTTTCTTGATTTAAAGCCATCTTTAAACTATTTTCAAAATGACGAATATCAGCTATACTATTATCTTCTAAAACGTTTGTACTATATAAAGAAGCAAAAGTATTTTTATGTTTTTCATAAAAATCATAATAAGTTTTAAATACTTTTTTTCTCACTTCTGAATCTTTATTCTTTAAAAGACTAATAAAATTGCTTTGAGTAATTTTTACTTCTTTTTTATCTATTTCCACAGTTCCTAAACTATTTTCAGCATCATTTAATATTTCGTAGGTATCCTCTTCTTTTCCATAAGAACGAGTCAGTTTACTGATTATAATTTCTTCTTTTTCCGATAAAATATGATCTTTTTCTTTAAAAATTTTCTCAAAACTAAAAAGATATTTTTTTAACGTGGGTTCTTCTACCATCAACTTTTCTAATTTTTCTCTATTTTCTTTAAGAATTTCTACTCTAACAAAAGCTGTTTTAGTAATAACTTCATTATATAATTCTTCAATACTCAAAGCATATCTATTAGCTTCTGAATTATTTAAATCTTGATATTTATAAAGATTAGCCCAAACATATAAATCTGTTAAAAGCTTATCCATTTTATTAGATAATTCACAATAATCTAATAAATTTTTAGCTGAAGTAAACAAGTTCCCTTTTAAAGCTACTATTTTAACTAAATAATCCTTTACTTCTTGACACTTTTTATCATAATCTTTTTCATTTTGCACCAATAACGTTAAATCCCACTTAAACTCTTCTGAAATCTCATCTCTTTTTTTCATTTTATCCATATATTTTCTCCCTAATTTTAGAAAAGCTCTAGTTTCCTAGAACTTTTACTATTTTTCTTCATAATTAGCTTCTTCAACATCGTCTTTTTTATCAGTAGCATTCTTATCATCAGTTGGTTCATTACTTTGATTTTCTTTTGCGGCGTTTTCATAAACTTTAGTTGCTAATTTCATTGCAATTTCATTTAGACTTTCCGTTTTTTTCTTGATATCTTCAATTTCATTTTTTTCTAAAGCATCTTTTAAATCTTTAATTTTACTTTCAGCTTCTTTTTTATCTTTTTCCTCTACTTTATCTCCAAGATCTTTAAGCGCTTTTTCTGTAGAGAAAATCATTGTATCAGCATTATTTTTAACTTCAGCTTCTTCTTTTCTCTTTTCATCAGCTTCTTTATTAGCCTCAGCTTCTTTAACCATCTTTTCAATATCTTCATCACTAAGACCTGTAGATGATTGAATCGTAATTGATTGTTCTTTATTAGTTCCTAAATCTTTAGCAGTAACATTAACAATACCATTAGCATCGATATCAAATTTAACTTCAATTTGTGGAATACCACGTGGAGCTGGGGGAATATTTGTAAGTTGGAAATTACCAAGAGTTTTATTATCAGCTGCCATTGGTCTTTCACCTTGTAATACATGAATATCCACAGCTGGTTGATTATCAGCAGCAGTTGAGAATACTTGTGATTTTGAAGTTGGAATGGTCGTATTTCTTGGTATTAAAACCGTACTAACACCACCCATTGTTTCAATTCCAAGAGAAAGAGGTGTTACATCTAAAAGCACTAAATCTTCTACCTCACCTGTTAAAACGCCACCTTGAATAGCTGCACCCATGGCTACAACTTCATCAGGATTAACTCCTTTGTTTGGTTCTTTACCAAGTTCTTTTTTAACTAATTCTTGAATATACGGAATACGAGTAGAACCTCCAACCAAAATAACTTGATCAATATCATTTTTAGATAGCTTCGCATCACTTAAAGCTTTTTTTACTGGTTCAAGAGTAGAATCAAATAAATCACGACATAAGTCTTCAAATTTAGCTTTAGTTAAATTAATTTCTAAATGCACTGGTCCGTCTTCTTTTTGGGTTATAAATGGTAAACTAATTTGCGTAGAACTCATACCAGATAAATCTTTCTTCGCCTTTTCAGCCGCATCTTTAAGTCTTTGCATTGCCATCTTATCTTGACTTAAATCAATTGCATTTTCTTTCTTAAATTCATCCACTAAATAATCAATAATACGATTATCAAAATCATCTCCACCTAAACGATTATTTCCACTAGTAGATTTAACTTCAAAAATTCCATCTCCAAGTTCTAGAATAGAGACATCAAATGTTCCTCCACCTAAATCATAAACTAAAATTGTTTGAAGTTTTTCTTGTTTATCAAGTCCATAAGCAAGTGCTGCTGCAGTAGGTTCATTTACAATTCGCTCCACTTCAAGTCCAGCAATCTTACCAGCATCTTTAGTTGCTTGACGTTCAGCATCATTAAAATAAGCGGGAACTGTAATAACAGCTTTTGTCACTTTATCTCCTAAAAATGCCTCAGCATCTGCTTTTAATTTCATTAAAACTTGAGCACTTATTTCTTGAGGTGTATATTTTTTACCATCTACATCAAATTTTTCACTAGTTCCCATTTTTCTTTTTGCTGAGGAAATGGTATTTTTATTAGTTACTGCTTGACGTTTTGCATTCTCTCCTACCAATATCTCTCCATCTGGTTTAAAAGCTACAACACTTGGTGTTGTTCTATTACCTTCTTTATTTGCAATAACAACTGGTTTACCTCCCTCTAAATATGCTACACATGAATTTGTTGTACCTAAATCAATACCTATAATTTTTGCCATTTAAAATCATTCCTTTCTTTATTCGCTTACCTTAACCATGGCTGGTCTTAGCAATTTATCTTTATACATATAACCTTTTTGTAATACTTCTAAAACTATATCTTTAGAAATACCTTCTTCTTTGCTCGTTAATACAGCTTCCATTAAAGAAGGATCAAATTCTTTATTTAAACATTCTATTTCTTTTATTTCATACTCATTTAAAATATTAACTAAATTAGTATAAATCATTTTAAAGCCACTTAAGAATTTTGATAACTCATCCGTTAAATCATTATCATCTAGTTTAATAGCTCGCTCAAAATTATCTGTAACATTAATAATTTTTTTGGCCAAATCTTCTCCATCATATTTTCTAATTCTCATTATTTCTTCTTCTAAACGACGACGCATATTTTGCATTTCCGCACTTATACGTAATATTTTATCTTGTAACATTTTATTCTCTTCTTTTAAAGATTCGACCTCTTTATTCACTTTAGGCTTTTTAGTTTTTTCCTTCTTTTTTTCTTCTCCTTTAATATCTTTAAGAGGTTCCTTATTTTCCTTAACTATTTCTTCTTTTTCTTCCATTTTATTTCTCCTCTTCATTTAACTCTTTTTGTAAATATTCTAAAAGTCCTACAACTCGATCATATTCCATTCTCTTAGGTCCCACAATCGCAATTGTTCCTTCCTCACCATTATGTTTATATTTACTTTTAATAATAGTTACATTCGGATCAAAATCATTTTCTTCTCCAATATAAACCTTTATTTCACCAGTTTCATCATCATCTTCTTCGATACGTTTAATAAACTCTTTATCTTCAAATTTACTAGCTAATTGTTTAATCTCTAATACGTTATTATATTCTGGTTCATCAAATATTTTGGTTTTTCCTCCAAAATAAACATTTTGACTTTTATGTAAAAAATCATTAAACGCATCTGCAAATATATTATAAACTGTTTCATATTGTTTAATTTGTCTACTTATGATAGGTTTAATTTCAAATTCTAGTCTTTCTGAAACTTCATTAATCGGTGTTCCTACTAACATTTTATTAATAATTTCACTTGTTTTTACAATCTCATCAATTTCTGCTTTATTATCAAGAATAAATTGTTTATTTTCTACAATTCCTTTATCTGTACAAACAAGAGCCACAATCTTATTATTTTCAATAGGAATAATATTTACTTGTTTCAGCGTATTTTCTTTAGAACTTTTCCCTAAAATAATACTTGTATAATTGGTAAGTTCACTTATAATTTGAACGGTTTTATTAATCGAATCACTTAACTCAAGTTCATTATTTCTTACAATTGTTTGTAATTTTAAAACATCTTCTCCAGTTAATTCTTTAGGTTTCATTAAATGTTCAACATAATATTTATATCCTGCTTCACTAGGAACTCTACCAGAAGATATATGATTTTTTTCTAGTAAGCCTAATTTTTCTAGTTCTGACATCTCATTTCTAATTGTTGCACTAGAACACTTAAACTTTTTACAAAGGGACTTCGAACCTATCGGCTTTATTGTTTTAATATATGATTCTATAATTGTTTTTAATAACTTATTTTGCCTTTCGTTCAATTCATCACCTTCTTTAGCACTCGCAAAATTCAAATGCTAAATACATTATAATAGTATGCTTAGCACTTGTCAATATATGAGTGCTAATTTTCATCTTTTTTTCACAAATAAAAAAACCTAATTAATTCAAATTAAGTTTTCTTCCCTTCTCTAATTCATATTGGTATTCATTTCTTATAATATGTTTAGCAAACTTCATTTCTTCTCCAATAGCCTCTTTCCAAAATCTATAATCATCATCACTTTGCGGCATAAATAATTCTTGCGAATATTCTAAAATACTTTCCAAAGATTTTCTAAGCTCATTATTATCGCTATAAAACACCATTTTTTCATAATACTCACTAAAATAAACTATTGGATTTTCATAAGCAGTACTATCACATCTACTTAATACTTGAATACATTTCTTTATTTCATTCTCATCAACATTTATTTTATATAAAAGACTTACTAAATAAATTATTTCCTTCAAAGTCAAAAATTTAACTATCCGATGATTCTGTATATCATAGTAACTTTCTATTTCTTTAAATATTTTATTATATTCCTTTGAAGATAACTTATTATCTTTCTTAACCTCTATTTTTCCTTCAAAAAATTTTATCTCTTTATCTTTTCTTTTTTGCACTTTTTTATTTAATAAATGCGCAAAAGCTTGACACAGTCCAGGTTCTATTCCCAACCTTTCAAAAGAAGCAATAATCCTTTCTAAATCAGTTTCATTAAAAGTATCTATCTTATCAAAATAATAATATTTAATACGATAAGCTTCTATTATAACTCTTTTAAAACTTTCTTTTTCCCCTTTTTTAACAAGCAAATATCTTTTTATTTGTAATTCTTGTTCTGATAATTTTTCATCTTCATAATTTAAAAGTTCATTATATTTTTCATAAATTTTATAATAAACAAATTCTTCATACGTCATCTCTTCTACATTATGATCACTAAAATCTATTATAAATTCATTCTGATTAAATATTTCTTTATCTAATAAATCTACTTTATAAAATTTAAAATCTTTTCCTGATAATTTTTTTATACTGTCACACATTTCTATTTTACTATTTGAAAGATTATCAAGAACTACTATTTCTTCTCCTCTTTTTAATAGCTCTATAGAAGTATGACTTCCT
>CAOLUI010000046.1 GCA_948479395.1 uncultured Bacilli bacterium
CAGTAGGGCTAATGCGCCTAGGGTTAGGAGGGTTCTCTTTAATTTTTTGTTTTTCTTAAAACTTTTTAATTTCATTTTTGATTCCCTCTTTCTATTATCCAGATTATATCATATTTTTTTCTTTCTTACTAAAACTTTTGCTTTATTAAAATATTTTTTTACAACTTTATCTTGTTTCTGTAAATTTTCATATCTTTTTTGCAAACTTTTTTCTAAATTATTTATATAAATTAAAAATTCTTCATCATTTATTAATTCAGGATATTTTAAAAAAACTTGTTTTTTTAATTCTTTAAAAGAAACTATATTCTTATACATAAGCAATATTGCCTCTTCTAAAGCATCATTTCCTTTTTTTATCTCTAAAAAATCCCAACCTTCTTGTTCAATCGCACTCCCAAACAAAATATTTTTTATAAATTGTAAAGAACGAAAAACAAATAACCCCGAAACTAAGTGACGAAAAAATTTATTCTTAATAAAAGGAAAACTCAAAAATAAAGGTAATTCTAATTTTTTAAAAGACTTCTTTAATGCCTGCTTTAACAATAATATTTCCATTTCTTCAATCTTTTTTTGCGACTTTTTCGTAGCATTTAAAATTAAAATTTCTTTTTGTTTTAACTTATTATCTTCTTGATATTTCTTAAATTTCAATTTAAGTTGTTCTAACTCTTCTTCCGAAATTGATTCTTCCAAAGAAATTCTTAAATCTTCTAAATCTTTCTCTTTAAAAATATAAACTTTATTTTTAATATCTTTTAATTTTTTTATTTCATCTTTTACTCTAACTTTTTGCTCTTCATTTATATCTTTTAACAATAAATCTTCTAAAAATATTATTCTTTCATCTAATAGCTCTTCTACTAATTCGTATTCTTTATCAACTAAATCTTCTTTTTCCATCTCCTTTTTAGCTTTATCAATAACTTGATCATTTTCTATTTTTACAAGAGAAAAATTAATTACCTCTGGCATTATTTTTTCTAAATTTTTAGAATATTCCATTTCCTTTTCAGGTACCGCTTTTAAAACTTCTTTTTGTTTAGTATTAAACTTTAACTTATCATTATTTTGTTTTATATTGTCTTCTTTAGCCAAATTAGAACTTATAATTTTTGCTTCTAAAAAATTTTCCCCTTGTAAATCTTCTCGCCAATTTGAATCTTTTTTCTCTAAAAATTCATCATTTTTTTCTTCTTTACTTAATATTACTGAGCAAACACTTTCTTCTTTTAATATAACATCATCCAATTTTCCTTCTTTTTTATTCATTATGTCCTTATGTGCTTCTGAAATAACATCTTTTTTATATTCAGGGTAATGTTCTTTTATTACCGTATTAAATCTTTTCTCTTCAAATGCTTCCTCTATTTCATCTTCTTTAGCATCTATTACTTCTGGAATAAAAACATTTTTATCAACATTTAAAGTTTCATTAACCTCTTTTTCTTTTATTTTTTCTTCTTTTTTAGAGATATTTCTTTCTTTATCTTTTTTAACATTTATTTCTAAAAATTCTCTTAAATCTTCTTTATTTTTAATTTCAACTTTCTCTAGTTTAAGAATTATCTTTTTAGTATATTTTTCTAAACTTGTCTTTTCTCCACGACTTAAATGTCTTATTTTTACTTTAAAGATTTTTTCTAATACTTTATTTAATTCTATCTTAATATCTTCATGGGAAAATTTTTTAAACCTTACATGTTCCTTGAACAAATTTCTTGTTCCCTCAGAAGAATCTGTTTCTTCATCCTTTTTCATTATTTTCTTATTATAAAAACATACTTCTTCTCTTTCCCTTTTTTCTAAATCATCATGAGAACCTTTCTTAAAAAAAGTTTTTAATAAATCTGTAAAAAAATTAATAATTATACCTAAAATTTTTTTCACTAATATCACCAAACTTAAAATTATTTTATCATTTTATTTCAAAAAAAAGAAACTTAAACTAATCAAGTTTCCTACTTTTCCTTAAAAATTAAATCTTTCGCTTTATAATAATATTGACATCCCGATACTACAGATAAAATACAAGCAATTATAATCAATATATCTGCAAAAGGTACACCGACAAGTTCAAAAGGAATATTATAAAACAACATGAATGATACTCCTATCATCATACAAACTGTCTTTAATTTTCCTAAAACACTTGCTGCTACAACCTTTCCTTTATTCCCACTGGCCATTTTAATTGAATCTACAAATGTATCTCTAGTAATGATTATTACTGGTACTAAAACACTTATAAATCCTTGACAAGCTAAAATAATCAAAACTCCATTTACTAAAATTTTATCCGCAATAGCATCCATTACTTTTCCAAAATCCGTCACTAAATTCTTACTTCGAGCTAAATATCCATCTAAAAAATCTGTTAAAGAAGCCACAATAAAGAAAATTCCTGCTATTAAATACTTTGAATCAATTACTACTTTCCCAGCCACCGTAAAAACAGGGAAATTAATTCCTAACTGATACCATGGCATCATCAATAAAATTAAAGTTATAATTGATAATATAATCCGCGAAATTGTTATTTTATTTGGTAAATTCATAAATCAAAACTCCTATTTAACATAACTTACAACTGTGGCTTTATCCCGAATTGTTACTTGCTTTACACTCCAAAAAACAATTCCTATTACCAAAAATATAATCATCAAATAACCAAATATAAAAACATTCTTATTATATTTTTTTCTCTCAATTGTATAAGGGGAAACGACTTCTTTTTTTGGCGTCTTAACTTCCTCTTGCATTCTTTTTTCAATTTCTTTGACCGGAATTTTTGAAGTATATTCAAACATATACTCATTAAATTCATCTACTATTTTATCAGGATTAATTCCCAAATATTTTGCATAATTATAAATATTATCTTTTAAAATAAAAATATCTTTAAAACATCCAATATTTCCGTCTTCAATATTTTCCAAAATAACCTCTTTTATATCCAAATCTCTACTAGCTTCACCTAAAGTTACGCCAGCTTCCTCCCTGGTCACTCTAAAGAGCTCACCAATTTCGTTCAAGATTTTTCACTCCTTTTATAAAAATTAAAATAAATAACACTAATAAGCCATGTTCTGTACACAATAAGTGTGGCAAATATTTATCTAGATTTCTCTTCCCGCTCTCATTCTTTTTATCGATTGGGATTCCCCTACCATATTTTGGGTTTCTCACTCGTGGGGTTTACCTCGTTCCACTAATCCAGTTTCCCAGATTACTCGTCTCTTTGGCACTTTATGAATAATTTTACCCTTTAAGGTAATTTCTTCGCCATCAAGAATTAACTTGCCTTAGGTTATTTTTTCCCTAAGCACGAACACTACCATCAATCACAGACGGTGTGAGCATGGACTTTCCTCTACATTTTAATAATGCAGCATTTGCCTAAGTATTATTCATTTCTTCCGAATACAGCCTTTTCTAATTGACTAATTCGGCGCAATAAATCAACATTACTAACAGATCCATTACTTGAGTTTTCTTCATTTAAAGCTTCATATCTGCTTCGTAATTTATGATATTCTTGCTTCATTTTCATATTTTTTTCCGTTAAAACTTGGATTTCTTTTTCCTGTTTTTTTAGAAGCGTGTTAAACTCTGTATAATCAGCAATAATTAAATCCAAAAACTTATCCACTTCTTGTGGACGATATCCTCTTGCATCTATTTTAAAATCTTTATTTAAAATATCTTGAGTTGTTAATGAAATCTTCTCACCACTATACAAAACTACCACCTTCTTACGTTTTAATTATAATAATATTAGCCTTTCTTGTCAAGTAAGATAGCTTTAATCATAATTACTAATATTATATATATTTTATGATTAATATCCCTTTTTGTTTTACTTAACTCGAATCCGACTTTCATCTAGCATAATCTTAGATTCTACTATTTTATCAAGCATTTCATCAAAAAAAACTTCTAATCGAAACATAATATCACTCACCTATACTAAATAAAATACTCCTAAAACTTCAAAAAAATAAAGTCTTTCGACAAAAAATCCCAAAAAAACATTGTAAAGCGCACTTCAGCATATAGTAAAATTAAGAAATTTATAGTATAATTTAACTAGGTGGTTTCATGAAGTATCCTAGTAACATCAAAAAGAATTATCAAAACCCCTTAACTTATAAAAATCGTGGAATGGATTTAGAAGATGAACTCAATTTAAGTAATGAATATTATCAAAGTATTGATAAAGCTTTAATTTTTAAGAAACCAACTCCCATTGGCGTATCCAAAGTTTCTTATCGTAACCAAAGTAAAATAATTGAAAAAGCTTATTTTAAAGAGCCTTCTACTCTCGATTACAATGGACTATATCGTGGGAAATATATCGAATACGAAGCTAAAGTTACAAAAAATAAAACGGCTTTTCCTCTACAAAATATTCATTATCATCAAATAGAACATATAAAAAAAGTTCTCAACCATCAAGGAATTGTTTTTTTAATCATCAAAATAAATGATTTAGTTTATTTATTAAAAGGATGCGACTTTATCTCTTATATTAATACCCATCTAAGAAAGAGTATTCCTTTTGATTATATAAAAAATCAAGGCTATTTAATAAAATATGGCTATAATCCACCCCTAGATTATTTAAAAATTGTAGATAATATATATTTCAAGGAGGATGAATAATGTCTAATATCAAAAAACAAATGAAAGGAACTCTTAATAAAGCAAAAAATTCTGTTAAAAAAAGCACTAAAAAAATTAAAGAAAAAACTAAAAACAAAAATAAACTTTTAATCTTTTTTGTTTCTTTAGGAATTATTGCCGCTTCTGTAATTTTAGTTTTTGCTCTTTATATTATAATTTCAGCTCCTGATTTTAATACAACTAAACTTTATAACAAAGAGGCAACAGTTCTTTATTATGCTAATGGAGAAGAATTAGCCCGTGTGGGATCGGAAAATCGTGTTTTAATAACTTATGATGATTTGCCTCAAGTATTTGTAGACGCCCTTGTAGCAACAGAAGACTCTAGATTTTTTCAACATAATGGTTTTGATGCCGCCCGATTCTTAAAAGCCAGTATTAATCAAGCTCTTGGTAAAAATGCGGGTGGTGCTTCTACATTAACAATGCAAGTTGTAAAAAATACTTATACTAATAGTAAAGTAAGCATTATTAGAAAATTTACCGATATTTATATGGCTGTTTTTAAAATTGAAAGAGTTTATACCAAAGAAGAAATCATTGAGTTTTACGTAAATTCTTTATGGCTAGGTTATGGGGGAGCCAATTATGATAGTATTAATGGAGTTGAACAAGCAAGTCAAAACTATTTTGGAAAATCAGTAAGTGATTTATCTCTTCCTGAAGCGTCTCTCCTTGTTGCCATGTTTAACAATCCAGCCTATTATAATCCTATCAAAAATCCCGAAAATGCTAAATCAAGACAAAAGACTGTATTATCTTTAATGGTTAAACATGGTTATATTACCGAAGAAGAAGCTAAAAATGCTGGGGATATTCCTATTGAATCATTAATTAAAACTAATACTAATGACAATACTAAAGTAGATAATGGTAATCAAGCTTTTATTGAATATGTTTTAGAAGATGTAGAGAAAAAAACTAGTGTTGATCCCACTAAAACGCCAATGGCTATTTATACTACTTTAGATAAAAACATTCAAAATGTTGTCACTTCTTTAGAAAAAGGTGAAATATATACATTTGTTGATGATTTAGTTCAAAATGGTATTGCTATTACTTCTACTAAAGATGGTTCTATTCTCGCTTTAGGTGGAGGAAGAAACTTTATTAAAACTGGAACTAACCGAGCTACTGATATCAAAAGACAACCAGGATCTACTGCTAAACCAATATTTGATTATGGTCCTTTCATTGAATATAATAATGGTTCTACTGGTACAACATTTTACGATAATCCTTATACCTATTCTAATGGCATACCTATAACAAATTACGATAACCGTTACAAAGGAACAATTACAATGCGTGACGCTTTAATAGACAGCCGTAATGTTCCAGCGCTTCAAGCATTTCAAGCAGTTGACAAAGATAAAATTGCTGAATTTGCTCATAATTTAGGCATTGATTATGGTGATAATTTATACGAATCTGCTTCTATTGGAGGATTTGATGGTGTTAACCCACTTCAAATGAGTGCAGCTTATGCAGCCTTTGGTCGTGAAGGATATTTCATTGAACCTTACTCTTTCACTAAAATAATTTATCTAGAAAATGATGAAGAGTTTAACTACAAATACACTAAAGTTCGAGTTATGAGTGAAGAAACAGCTTATATGATCACTGATATGTTAGTAGATGGTGGAGCTAGTGGCGTTGGAGGATCCATTAAAGTTAGTGGCACTGATGTTGCTGCTAAAGGTGGAACTACTACTATCGATAAAGACAAAGCCAAAAAACTAGGTATTCCAAATTATGCTACTCCAGATCATTGGAATAACGTTTATACTCCTGATTATTCAATATCACTTTGGTATGGTTACGATGATTATTATAAATCAGGTGGAAAATATATTACCTCATCTACTGGTGGAACTGCTAGACGTAAAATTATGGCTGCTGTTGCCAATAAAGTTTTAAAAACTAATTCTAAATTTACTAAACCAAGTGGTGTTATTGAAGCTGTTATTGAATTTGGTTCTAATCCTTTAAAATTAGCTGGTCCTTATACACCTGATTATTTAAAAAGAACTGAATTATTTAAAAAAGGCACTGAACCAGCTGAAGCCTCTATTAAACACACTAATCTCCCTAACCCTACTAATGGAAATGCTTTAGTAAATGGCTCATCTATTACCTTAACTTGGGATGCAATTCAACCTCCCGAAACAAGTGATGAAGCTTGGGGTCAATTAGGATATCAAATATATTTAACTAATAATGATGGCAGCCTAACTGATTTAGGATTTACCAATCAAACAAGTTATAATTATATTACTACTTCAACTGCTAATACATATAAATTTGTAATCAAATCTACATATAATATGAATCAAGGACTAATGAGTAGTGGTTTAACTATAACTGTTACATCAACTCAACCTTCTACTAAACCTGATAATAATAATGACAATGCTAATAATGATATTGATAATGATGATAACAATAATACTACTAATAATGATAAAGATGACAATAGTTCAACAACATCAGGTTCAACCACAACTACTTCTCCTAATAAACCTCAAACCTAAAAAAAGATAACCCTAAATTGAAAAATGAACCGCACCAAAAAGGTGTGGTTTTTTGATAAAATAAAA
>CAOLUI010000047.1 GCA_948479395.1 uncultured Bacilli bacterium
ATCATTAACAAATTCTATAAACTACAAGACAATGTGAATTGTATTTAAATTACTCGATTTGTTGCACTTGACTTTTTAATTAATAAAAAAAGAAAATTATACATTAAAGCGAAAATAAACAATATCTCCATCTTGCATAATATAATCTTTTCCTTCTAAATATAATTTTCCTGCTTCTTGAACTTTTTTTTCATTTTTTAACGTTTCTAAATCATTAAATTTCATAATTTCAGCTTTTATAAACCCTCTTTCAATATCGCTGTGAATTAACCCAGCACATTTTTTTGCATTAGTACCTTTTTTATAAGTCCAAGCTTTAACTTCATCACTACCAACGGTAAAAAAAGTTTGTAAGCCTAGTAAATCGTAAGTAGCAAAAATTAATTTATCTAAGCCGCTATTATTAATGCCTAATTCTTTTAAAAATCCTAATTTTTCGCTTTCTTCTAGTTCAGCTAATTCAGATTCTATTTGACAACACATTATAATGACTCCAGCATTTTCATGATCTGCATATTCCTGGACTTTTTTTGTATAATCATTACCATTAGTCACAATATCTTCTTCTGTTACATTAGCAACATATATTAATGGTTTTAAAGTTATAAAATTGAAATTTTTCATTAATAATAATTCTTCTTCTTCAAAATTTAATAAACGAAGAGGTCTATTATCTAATAATGATTGTTGAGCTTTTTTTAATACTGTCACTTCTTTTAAAGCTTCTTTATCTTTTGTTGTTTCGGCTTTTTTAGCAATCTTTTCTATTCTATTTTCAATTATTTCTAAATCAGCGAGAATTAATTCTAAATTAATTATTTCAATATCACGAATAGGATTTAATTCTCCTTCAACATGAATAATATTTTCATCTTTAAAACAACGAACGACTTCAACTATAGCATCTACTTCCCGGATATGAGATAAAAACTTGTTTCCTAATCCTTCTCCTTTCGCAGCTCCTTTAACTAAACCAGCAATGTCTGTAAATTCAAATGTTGTTGAAACTAGACTTTTAGGCATATAAAGATTTTCTAAAAATTCTAATCTTTTGTCAGGTACTGTTACCACTCCAATATTCGGGTCAATAGTGGCAAAAGGATAATTAGCGGCTAAAATATTTTTTTTGGTTATAGCATTAAATAAAGTAGATTTACCAACATTAGGTAAACCTACAATTCCAGCTTTTAAGGACATAAAATCACCTCTTTTTTATTATAAACTTGGATATACACCTACGCCAATTGGAAGTCCTACTATATACCAGACGATTAAGATTGTCAATAATACAAGAAAAGTCATAATAGAATAGGGCAATTGATATTTAATTGCTTTTAATAAGTGAATAGATTGCTTTTTTTGATTATATTTTTCTAAAAACGCCAAATAAACAACAAAATAAGAAAATAAAGGAGTAAGACCTAGAGATACTGATTCACCAAAACGAAATATAACTTGCGCAAATTCAGGAGTTATTCCTGCTTCTATTAAAGAAGGAATAACAGATCCTGATATAATCGACCATTTTGTTAAACTAGTAGGAATAAAAATAGTTGATATTATAATTATTATGTATAAAAGAATTATTAAAGGAAGACCTGTAAATGATACTTTATCAATGATACTTACCAGAAATGTGACAATTATAGTACCAATATTGGTATATTTAAAAACATTTATTAATATAGAAGAAAAGAATATTAAAACTAAAATTTTACCGATTCCATCAAGAGAATGGCCTAAATCTTCACATAAATCACGATTGTTTTTAATAGTTTTAGCACCAATTCCATAAAAGAACCCTAATATTATAAAAAACATTGTAACAATAAAAACAAATCCTGTACTAAAAAAAGAATTATAACTAAACAATTTATCAATATAAAAAGTTTGACTATCGTCTAATAATTTCCCTGAAAAAGGTAAACCAGGAATTATATTATAAAGAAAAAATAATAAATAAATTAAACCGGCAATAATAGCTAAAGCTAATCCTTTTTTTTCTTTTTTTCCAATAGAGAATTCTTCTTCAACTTCGGTTTCTTCAATTTCAAATTTATCAACTTTATAAACCATATATTTTTCTGTTAATTCAGTTATTAAAAAAGCTAATAAGAGGAAGGCAACAATCATTATGATAACAAAACTAGTTGTTTTTATAATGTAGTTAGGATCGATCATGTTAGTTGCTAATTGAGTTAATGATAATAACGATGAGTCTACACTAGTTAAAATAAAACTTATACCTGAACCACATGTCAAACCGGCGAATGAAGCAATAATACCTAAGGAAGGATTTCTTTTCCCATAACTAAATAAAATAGCACTTAATGGTATTAATATTATATAAGATAAATCACCTATAACGCCTAATATAATACTTATAAATACTAATACAAATGTAACTGTATTTTTTTTAGATTTTTTACTTAAAAGAGTAAAGGCTGTTTTTAAAAAACCACTTTTATCCATTATCCCAACACCAATTAAAATAATTATCAAACTACTTAATGGAGCAAAAGCTACAAAATTTGAAACAGTACTCGTAAATATATATTTTAAACCACTTATACTTATTAAAGAGGAAACTTCTGTTATAGAAGTTTTATATTCAAACGATGTAGGATTTATTTTTTTTATAGTTGCCTGAGCATCAAAAAGTGATAGAATACCACTTAATATAGTAATTATTCCAACAATTATTAAAATAGCCATTATAGGATGTAAGGTTATCTTTTGTTTTATTTTATTTACATTCATTTTCTTCACCTATAATTTTTTTTAATTTACGTTCAAATTCTAAACGATCCATCATGATTTCGCGTCCACAATTAACACATTTTAATTTAATATCTACACCTAATCGTTTGATTTGCCATTTATTAGTCCCACAAGCATGTGGTTTTTTCATCATAACATAAGTATCTAATTTATAAGGTTTCATTATGCACCTCAATTTGTTGATAAGGAATTTTTATTTTATCTTTTTCATAAGTTTCTTTTATTATTTTTAAAATATCTCTTTTGATTTGCCATTGATTTTCTTGAGAACAAACTATACTAATAGTATATATTACAGCACTATCGCCGAGTTCTGATATGCCTAAATATTTTGATTGGTCTGAGACACCCTTAATTTTTTTAGCTTCTTCTAATATTTTACCGATTGCTTTTTCTACTTTAGCTGTTTTTACTTCATATGCAGTAGCTATATTAATTTTCACATCGGCTTTCTTTTGACTAATATTAATTACTTCATTAATATTTCTGTTAGCAATAATCATTACTTCACCAGTATTTTTTTTTATTTTAGTGGCTTTTAGACTCATTTCAATTACTTCTCCTGTGAAATTATTATAAGTAATGATATCACCTACAACAAAGTAGTTATTCAAAACTATATCTACTCCACTTATTAAATCTTTTAAAGTATCTTGAAGCGCTAAACCAAGTAAAGCACTAGCAACTCCTAAACTAGCTATTAAACCTTTAGTATTTACACCATACAAATCTAAGACAAAAAAGATAACTAAAGCATATATCATAATTTTAGCAACATTAGATAAAAGTTTAACTATTGTAGTACGCTTTTTTCTTTCATAAGAACTTTTACCATGATTAATAATTTTGTCAATTAATTTATTGCCTAAAGTATAAGCAGCTATACCAGCAAGCACTATAATAGCTAAGCCATATACTTCTTTTTTTCCTAATATATTTAAAATATTTTTAGCGATATTCATTTTTAATCACCTACAATTTCTATTCCGAGAATTTCAAGGATTCTTTCTAAATCTTTTTCTCGCTCAAAAGGAATTTCAATTTTATTATCTTTTATTTTAACTTTAGTTCCTATTTTTTCACGCATTACTTTTTCATATATCATATAATGAATATTTTTTTCGTCAATTTTTCGGCTTACTTTATTTTTTTTAGGAATGTTTTCTAAGGCTATTAAATGTTCTAAATCTCGTACACTTAAAGCATCATTTATTACCTTATCAGTTAAATCATTTATTAACGTATCATCACTAATTTTACTTAAAGCTCTAGCATGACCCATACTTATTTTATTGTCTTCAACAAGTTTCTTAGTGGCATTAGGCAGTTTTAATAAACCTAACATATTTGTAACATGACTTCGACTTTTTCCAAATTTTTTAGCAAATTCTTCTTGTGTCATATTTCCTATTTTAATTATATTTTCATAAGCAATAGCTTCGTCTATAGGATTTAAATCTTCTCTTTGAATATTTTCAATTAAAGCAACTTCCATCATCTCTTGATCATTAAAGTCCTTTATTATAGCTGGTATTTTTTCTAGTCCAGCAATTATAGAAGCTTTAGTTCTTCTTTCTCCAGCTATTAATTCATATCCTTTAATACTTTTTTTAACAATGATTGGTTGCACTATACCATATTCTTTAATACTTTCTGCTAATTCATTTAACGATTCATCATTAAAAGTTTTTCGTGGCTGATAGGGATTACTTCTAATTTCATTTAAAGGTATTTCTATAATATCACTTGCCTTAGCTGAGGCAACTATCTCGCTTTCAAAGTTTTCAAAATTTATTACTTCATTAGAAAAAAGTTGTTCTAAACCTTTTCCTAAAGCTTTTCTTTTAGTCTCCATTACGGCTAATCACTTCCTTTGCTAAATTAGCATATGCAAGAGTGGCACGACTTGTTGGATCATAAGCATTAATAGGTTTTCCATGACTTGGAGCTTCAACTAATCTTACAAGTCGGGGAATAATTGTGTTAAATACTTTATTTTTAAAACATTTTCTAACTTCTTCAATTACTTCTAATCCAATATTAGTTCGGCCATCAAGCATTGTTAGTAATACTCCTTCAATTCTTAAATCAGGATTCATATTAGATTGGACTAAAATAATAGAGTTTAATAACTGGGTTATTCCTTCTAAAGCAAAATATTCACATTGTACCGGAATAATTACTGAATCGCTAGCAACTAAAGCATTCATTGTTGATATTCCTAAAGATGGTTGACAATCTATTATTATATAATCATAATTATCTCTTATTTCGTTTAATTTAATACGAAGTTGCTCGTTTTGTCTAAATGTTTCATCTTCTAACATTTTTTTGACAAATTCAACATCTACTCCAGCCAAGTTAATCGTTGAAGGAATAATTGATAAATTTTTAAATTTCGTTTTTATTATTGCAGTTTTTACTTCACAAGCTCCAGTTATAACATCATATATATCATTTTTAAAATCATTGGTATTTAATCCTAGCCCATTAGAAGCATTTCCTTGAGGATCTAAATCAATTAAAAGGGTTTTTTTCCCTTCACTTCCTAAAGATGCTGCCAAATTAATACTACTAGTTGTTTTTCCTACTCCTCCTTTTTGATTTACTAAAGAAATAACTTTTGCCATAATACCACCTTTTTCAAATTTTAGTCACTAAAAATATTTTAACATATTAATAATTATTTGTCTTTAGAAAAAACTTTTATTTTATTTAAAATATCTGTAATTTCTGATTTTTGAAATACTTTAAGTTTTGAAAGGATTTTAGATATATCTTTCATGTCTTTACAAGCAAAAAGAGCTGCAATTAAAATTAATTTAGGTTTATTTTTTAAATATCTTAAAGAATATTGACAATAAATTTCCCAATAGCATGGTATTAAAAGCACAAAATATTTATCCACACATTGATAACTTATATTAAGATAAAATTTATGAGATTGCTGAAATAGATTTTTCGTATCCTTAACAATTATTTTTAATAAGTATTCTGTATTAATAAATAATATAATTTCTAACGTTATATCATGGTTTGGAATGAAGGAAGAATTTTCTTCTCTATAATTTTCTAAACCAAAAAAATTTAAAATTATTTTATCCAATTTTTGGCGATAATTTTCATTTTCAAATATTTTAATAAATAGCTCTTTAGTTATGATTTTTGTCATATTATCCTCTTCCAAGAAAAAGAATAACAAAATATTTATTTTTAGACAAAAGTTAAATTTTTCTTTAATATTTTTAGAATTTAAAAAAAATTTTAATTAACTTGATTATTTAATTAAAATTTTTTAGATTTTCTCATTATAATCATTTTTTATTTTAAAATAAATGGTGAAGTACTTGAACCTTCTTCTTCATTCTCAATTACTATATTTGAATTTAAATAGATAGTTATATGAGTTTGATGAGGGATTTCTACACTTCCCGCGCCAATACATCCTGAATTTGTAATTACAAAAAGATGAATATCAATGGTATTATATGGGGTAATTAACCATTGACTATATTTATTATTGTATAACCAGTTATTATTATAACAATCACTCAATCTATAAATTTCAGATAGCTTAGTATCCAAACATGTTCCTCTATCAATTGAAGCACCTCCACTTGTTGCATATCCATAATCTGAAGGATACATTAACCCTACTTTCCCTGTCCATTTTGTTGGCCTTCTTGAATATACATCTGTTCCTCTTTCTAATGAATAAAATTCTCTAGCTAATTTAGAATCAGAATCACTTCCACCAAGATTCCATATTGATTGGCTTATCATTGTTCTAGCTTCTTCTGTTAATCCTATAGAGCTAAAATCACATGGAGTTGTTGCTCCATTTAGCCCACTTGGACAATTCCCGCTTGTTCTATTATAGTATGCTCCTTCATTTAATACCTTCTGTAATGCACTATCGCTCCAATCATTACTTCCATATGAACTTGTTGATGACCCTACACCAGCCGCTTTATTATCCCATGGATAGGAGCCTATACTCTCATTTCTGATTAATTTGACTTTATCTTCTTTTGTTCCATCAGCATTTTCAATATCTTTCATTACTCCGATTATCCGCCATAATTCATTATTAAATTGCACATAATTGTTAGGATCCGCTCCTATATATCTTAAATTACCATAATCATCTTCTACTATTTCATTAGAAGTCTCGGCTATTTTAGCTATTTGTTTAGTAATGGTTAATAATTCTGTTACAAAATCTATCTTCACACTATATGTCTTTCCTTGTTCTTGATC
>CAOLUI010000048.1:0-2622 GCA_948479395.1 uncultured Bacilli bacterium
CTTAAAGAAAATTTAGATTATTATAATACACATACATTTGTGGATAAAAATAATAATTTTGATCCTGAAATTTGTGTAAAAATAACTACACAATTGTTGGAAAAACATGGACTAGATTATAAGCGTAATGAACAGCAAGAAGTAGAGAATTTTACTATTTACCCATCAGATTATTTCTCTCCTAAAAAAATGGGAACAGAAAAAATTACAATTACTTCAAATACTTACGGTATACATTTGTATGCTTCTAGTTGGTATAAAGGATCAAAATTGTCCAAAAAAATTAAGTATCATCTAATTCCGCTTAAAGAATTTGTGAAATATAAAATTTTGAAAAGAAAATTATATGAATAAGGTAGCATATAAAGAACAAATATCTATTATTACCCCTGTTTTTAATAGATTAAAAGAATTAACTAGACTATATAAATCGTTACGCACGCAAAATAATAATAATTTTATATGGATTATTGTAGATGATGGTTCTGAGAAAACTATTAATGAGATTGTAGATATTTGGAAAAAAGAATCAAAATTTAAGATTGATTTGATCGTCCAGTCTAATCAAGGAAAAATGCATGCCTATAAAAATGCAATGAAACGTTTGAATACACCATGGTCGTTAGTCGTAGATAGTGATGATACTGTATCAGAAGAAATGATAGATATTTTATATAAAACAATATTATCTATTAATTCTAATAATGATTGTGGTGTAGTTTTCCCAAGAAAATTAGGTGCTGATTCGAATGGAACATCTCTTTGGAAACAATTACCAAATAAAGTTAATATTATAGATTTGAGATATCAATATAATATTCCCGAATCTACTATTTTTATAAAAACTAATGAATTAAAAAAGGCATTTAACTCCTTACAATTACCTGATGAAAAATTTATTAGTGAAGAAATACTTTACAATAAATTAATGGAACAAGGTAAATTTGTTGTAAGAGATGAACTATTTTATTTTGGTGATTATCAAGAGGATGGACTAACAAAACATCTTTTTGAATTATGGTTAAAAAATCCTAAAAGTACCATTATGTTGTTGAATTCAAGATATCGCGCAATGAATTCATTTCCTTGGAAAAAGCGATTGATAGGTCAATGGAAAACAAATATTAATTTAACTGCTTTTGCACTTGCAACTAACAGATCAATTAAAAGTGTTTCACCGGATTTAATAGAAAGTATTTTTTTATTTTTACCAGCGTTGGTTTTGAAGGAAAAGAGATTCAAAATTGAATAACTATGAGATTAGTTTGATAATCCCAGTTCATAATTCATCTAACTTTGTTGATACAATCTACAATAATATTTCTTCGCAAATATACACAAATTTCGAAGTACTTATAATAGATGATCATTCGCGGGATAATACGAAAGAAGAATTAAAAGAGAAATTTAAAAATGCAAAATTTAAATATAGAATTTTATCGTCAAATGGTAATGGAGTTTCTGCAGCAAGAAATATGGGAATAGAAAAATCTCAAGGAAGATACGTTGCTTTTATAGATGATGATGATGAAATTGTTCCCGATTATTTAGAAATTTTGCATAATCATGTAGCTAATGATAATATTCCGATTGCACTAGGTAATTATAGTGAAATTACACAAGATAAAGAAACACCTTTTAAATTTAAAAATGCTGGTATTTTTGATAATGAATGGGTTATAAATAAATTAATACCACAAACCATATTTCCGTTAGAAGGAGAACAATCTATTTGGTTACCGGTATGGCGTACCATAATCAAACGAGATATTATTATAAGTAATAATATAAAATTTGATGAGAAGATATCACAAGCAGAAGATTTCTTATTTATGATTGAGCTTTTATTAAAAGCTGAACGTATATCAATAATTTCAGGGAAATCTATATATTTTTATAATAGAAGACAATCATCTGCTATGAATAAATATATTGAAAATGATATTGAAAAACAAAAATATTTCCATAAGCGATTTTATGAATTGTTAAATAAGAATGATCTATATAATTTATATAGAAAGCGTTATTTAAGTAATCGTGTAAAAATGTACTCTACGTTAATTTCTAATGCTACTCGTGCATCAAATAAAAAAGTTGGAATACAAGAAATTAAGAAAAGTAGAGAATTATTTTTAAAAGATGATTATGTAAATTCTACTTCACTAAAATCTCTCTATAATTCTAAGTCCATTCAATTTGCTATCTATTTATTACGGCATAATAAAGTTGTTTTATTATATTCTATTTACAGACTTAAGGAAAAAAAGAGATTAAATCAATTTAACTAAATTAAATAGGAGAAGAAAAAGAGTGAATCCAGATATTACTGTTATAGTTCCAATTTATAATGTTGAAAAATATATTAGAAAGTGCTTAGACAGTCTGAAAAGACAGACATACAAGAACTTTGAAGTTTGGGCAATAGATGATGGCTCTCCTGATAATTCTAAAAAGATTGTTCAAGAATATGCTGATAAAGATCCAAGATTTAAATCTATTTTAAAAGAAAATGGTGGCTATGGGTCAGTTTTAGAATATGGAATTAAGAATACAAAAACAAAATATTTTTTAGTTTGTGATCCTGATGATTGGCTAACAGATGATGCATTGGAAAAATTACAT
>CAOLUI010000048.1:2640-6207 GCA_948479395.1 uncultured Bacilli bacterium
AAAATAGTAATTTAGATGTAACTGTTGGTGATAAATATAATATTTATTCAGAAGATAATAAAAAAGTATACATTCCTAGTTTTAAAAAAGAGTTAAATGTAAAACCACGTGTTGCATATGATACGGCTGAAAAAAAGGATAGATTTATTTTTAGTGAAGTATCACCACATGCAAAATTATTTAAAACATCAATTGCAAAAAATATAGATTTTCCTCATAAGATTAGCTATACGGACACTATTTTGTATGTGTTGTCGATTGCTAATGCAAAGAGAGTAGGATATCTGGATGAAGCTCTTGCATACTACTTGATAGATCGTCCTGGTAATACTATGACAGCAAAGACTGAAGCTAAAATTAGGGATACCATTAAAATATGGCATTCCATTTATAATCAGTTGATAAATGGATTTGAGCTAAATCAAATTGAAACATATATATATTTCTTATATTATGAAATGAAAATAATACTTATTACAGAATCTCAGCTACCTTCTATGAGTAAGTATCATACTGAGATTTTAAAAATTATGAGAATAATGCAAAGATATAATAAGATATTAGCTAAATATGTGAATAATAAGGTTGTCCCATATAATACAAATTCTATGACTGGACGCTTAATATTCAAAGGATTTATGAATAAAGCAACATATAAATGGGTAGAGAGATTATATGTTAAATTAGAGAGGAAACGTGAAGCTTAAAATGACCAATTATTTAATTGTAGGATCAGGACTTTTCGGAGCAGTATTTGCTCATGAAGTAGCAAAACGAGGCAATAAAGTTACTGTAATTGAAAAAAGAAATCATTTAGCCGGCAATATTTATACTAAAGAAGTTGATGGAATTCAAGTTCATCAATATGGTGCACATATTTTTCATACATCAGACAAAAAAGTATGGGACTATGTACAACAATTTGCTGAATTTAATCGTTACACTAATAGTCCTATAGCGAATTACTATGGTAAAATGTACAATTTGCCATTTAATATGAATACATTTAGTGAAATGTGGGGAGTAAGAACTCCACAAGAAGCTATGGACAAGATTAATGAACAACGTCAAGAAATGGCAGGAAAAGATCCACAAAATCTTGAAGAACAAGCAATTTCTTTAATTGGACGTGATATTTACGAAAAACTGATTAAGGGATATACAGAAAAGCAATGGGGTAGAAAAGCTACAGAATTGCCAGCATTTATTATTAAAAGACTTCCAGTTCGTTTAACTTATGATAACAATTACTTTAATGATGATTATCAAGGAATTCCTAAGGGTGGTTATACTCAAATAGTAGAAAAAATGCTTGATAATGAGAACATTGAAGTTAAGTTAAATACTGATTTCTTTGATAAAAAGGATGAGTATTTAAAGAATTTTGATAAAATTGTCTACACAGGCATGATTGATAAGTTCTTTGATTATAAGTTAGGCGAACTTGAATATCGTTCTCTTCGTTTTGAGACTGAAGAAAAAGATGTAGATAATTATCAAGGTAATGCAGTAATTAATTATACGGATGCAGAAACTCCATATACACGTGTAATTGAGCACAAACATTTCGAATTTGGTAAAGGCGATAAGGGTAAGACTATCGTTACTCGTGAATATCCTGCTAATTGGAAACGTGGAGATGAGCCATACTATCCAGTTAATAATGAAAGAAACAATAATTAAACAATACAAGGGTCTGGCTGAAAAACAAAATAAAGTAATTTTTGGCGGTAGATTAGGACAATACAAATACTATAATATGGATCAGGTAATTGCTGAGGCATTACGTATGAGTAACAGTGTAGAATAATGAATATGGATTTAAAAAAGAAAGAATTAACAAATTTTTTTTGTATAGTTTATTTTATTTGGGGCTTATTTCAACAAATTCAAAATACTGTTAACATAAAATTTAAATTTGAAGAAAGTATAGGACAGATTCTAAATGTTTTTCTTTTAGTAAGTATGTTTTTTTTACTATTATTAGTAATGAAAAATCAAAACTTTGAGGTTAGGAATATTATATCTCTGATTTTGTTTTTTGGGCTAATTATTTATTTAAGTAAAAATCAAAATTTCACTTTTATTGCTACGTATGCATTAATTTTGATGGCAGGAAATTTTTATTTTGAAGATATTTTAAAAACTTTCCTTATATTTACCGCCATTATACTGATTTCAACTATATTTTTGTTTAAACTGGGACGTATTCCAAATGCTATAGTCGTAGGTCAGTACCTTAGGGTAAGGTCAAGCCTAGGCTTTGGATATTATACATATTCGGCACAGTTGTTATTTTATTTCACATTAGCATACTTAGTTTTTAGAAAACAAAAAATTACGTATGTAGAGCTAATAATTTTAGAAGCCGCAAACTATTTTATTTACTATAGTACTAATACAAGAAACCCATATATTTTATCGACACTTTTTATTTTGTTTGTATTAGTAGATAAGATTTTTAAGTTTAAATTAGATATTTTAAGATTTAAATTGGTAAAATTTATTATATTATTTGCTTTTCCAATATGCTTTATTGTATTAAATGTTTTAATGTTCTGGATTCCTAAATCTTTATTTTATACTTTAAATGAGGCGTTATCGGGTCGATTGGCATTAAATATCTCAGGACTACAAATGTGGGGAGTAAAACTACTTGGACAAAAAATTGATTTTGAAGCGATTAATGTAAATGGAATGGCTACTCAGTATTACAATTTTGTTGATAGTTCATATTTTCAAACATTACTGGTAAGTGGATGTCTATTTTTTATCATAATTATGATATTGCTAATTTATATATGTAATAAATCTATAAAAGAGCATGAACAATATTTAGGAATAGCTTTATTTTTAATTGCCATTCACTCTATGTTTGATCCCCAATTATTATTACCATGGTACTCCCCATTTTGTTTGTTATTAGGACAGTTTTTTGCTGTACACGATTCTTCAATATTTGAAAAAACAATAAAAGAATAGGTTGATAGAATGAAAGTAATAAAAAACTATTTATATAATGTTGGGTATCAAGTATTGGCAATTATCGTTCCACTTATTACATCTGCCTATGTCAGTAGAGTTTTGCGGCCAGAGGGTGTAGGAGCGAATTCATTTACTAATTCTATAATCCAATATTTTATTCTATTTGCTAATATGGGTATTGGGTATTATGGAAATCGACAAATTGCGTATGTTCGTGAAAAGAAAAGTCAAATGACTAAGACCTTTTGGGAAATTCAAATTGTAAAAACAATCATGACTCTTTACGCATTCGTTGCATTTGAAATTTTTATGATTTTTTACAGTAAGCAACCCGAATATATGTGGGCTCAATCACTAAACTTAGTAGCAGTAGCTTTTGATATATCATGGTTTTATGAAGGCATTGAAGATTTTAAGGTAACTGTTTTAAAGAATTCATTGGTAAAAATTTTATCAATGATTGCAATTTTTATGTTTATCAAAGGACCAAATGATGTCACTTTGTACATAATAGTTCTAGCTTTGTCAACGTTAATTGGAAATCTAACTTTATGGCCTAACATTGTACGTGATTTAGATAGA
>CAOLUI010000049.1 GCA_948479395.1 uncultured Bacilli bacterium
GATTATGTCAAAATGATGGCTAATTATTCCGATGAAATAGTGGAAGATGATTATGGTAATTTAAGATATATTGGAGCTGATCCTAATAACTACGTAAATTTTAATTGTAGCGATCCGAATGATGAGAGTACTTGTGAGAAGTGGCGAATAATAGGGGTAATGAAAGATATTGAAAATGCTGATGGAAGTAAAGAAGATAAAATAAAATTAATTAAAAATGAAAAAATAAAAGTCACAAAATGGGATAATAAAGCAACTGGGTATGGTTCATCAAAAAGTTCTTATGGAAGTAATGATTGGAGTGATAGTCAACTAATGATGATGTTAAATCCCGAAAATAGAATTCCTAACAATTATACAATTGATGACAATAAATATGTCTTAGATCAAAATAATGAAAAAATATTTTATAAGCCAAGTGCTTATTATAATCGAACCGCTGGCTATCAACCAGGATGGAGTTCTAAACAGTGTTATGGAAATGGTATAAATTTTGTAGAACCTAAAGAAGGATTGTTTAAAGAAGCTCAAGAAATGATTAGTCCCTCAGTTTGGAATTTAGGTGGTATTAACTCATCTTATAATAAAATAGTAAAGGATATATATAAAGCTGAAAGAGGCACCTCTGTTCCTAGTGGTCATGCAACAAAATGGTTTGGGGAAGTCGGTTTAATGTATCCTTCAGATTATGGATACGCAACTAGTGGAGGAGAAAATACAAGTCGATATAAATGCTTAAATACTGATATGTGGTATTGGGCAAAAGTAGAAGAGTGTTCTAATAATAGTTGGATACAACAAATGAAAGGAATTTATAGAATTCATGTTACAATAACTCCTGCTTCAAATAATACATATAATTATATCGCATTAAGAGACTCATTAACTTCTCAGTACGTAAATACAGGTCTATATCCAAATGAGCTTGTTAATCCCGTAGTTTATTTAAATTCAAATGTAAAAATTGAAATCGGAAGTAATGGTTCAATAACTTCATCTTTTACATTAAAAGTAAATTAATTGTTTTTTATTTCATCTCCTGTTATAATAGCTTTAAATTTTAAGGAGGTTATTAATTTGCAAAAAAGAAGCAAGAAATGGAAAAAGAGAGTAGCACTAATGGGAATGATGGCAACACTTGCTACAATTAGTATGAATAATTGTGGTAAAAAAAGAGATTTTAATACTGGAACTATAACCGAAAATGAAACGCTTGTGGCTTATTATTTAGAAGATGAAGCTGTTAATAAAGTTGAGGAAGATTTAGTTGAAACCAAAAAAGTTTTAGAAAAATATAATTCTACTTTAAAAGAACAAGGATCTTCTTTAAAATTAACTGAAGATGATTTAAGTAATATTACTAGAAATACTAATCGTAGTTTAGTAGATGGCAGTTTAGCTAACATCTCTTTAAAAATTTCTGAAAATGAATATAATGAGGCTGATATAAATTGTTTTATTCTTGAAACAGAAAATAAAGAGATAATCTTATTAAATATTTATGGAGCTCAAAAAGATGTAAATACTAAAAAAGATTTATTTACTAATAAAAAAATAACTGATGATACATTTGAATATTTAGATCTTTTAGGTGAATGTATTTTATGGAATAATATTAAATCTATTGGTTATACGACTCAAAAATCACCTGAATTGAGTGATAGAGATCAAGAATTTATTATAGATCTTTATGGAAAAGAAGTTTTTGAGTGTTTGAAAAAAAATGGTTTACCACTTCCAATATATGACGTAAATGATTTTTATAAATTATACAAAAATAAAAAAGATCAAATAGTTAGATTAGAACTTGAAAAAAAATTTTAATTTAGATATAATTTAAATATAAAAGTGATGATGAGCTTGGAAACTCGGAGCTATATAAAAAAAGTGATTCGCTAAAGAATAAGTAGGGTGGAACCGCGGGTTTAACTCGTCCCTATAAATATTCTTTGGCTTTTTAATTTTTAAGGAGGAAATATTTATGAATCAAAAATTATCTATGGAAGAATTAGTTAATTATTGTAAACAATATGGTTTTATCTTTCAAGGTAGTGAAATATATGGAGGGCTTTCTAATACTTGGGATTATGGACCTCTTGGTAAAGAATTAAAAGAAAATGTGCGTCGCGCTTGGTGGAAAAAATTCATTCAAGAAAATCCCTATAATTATGGATTTGATGCTGCTATTCTCATGAATCCTGAAGTTTGGGTAGCAAGTGGTCACGTTAATAATTTTAACGATCCTTTAGTTGATTGTAAAAATTGTAAAAGTCGCCATCGTGCTGATAAATTAATCGAAAATTTTACGAATGGTGAAGAAACAGGGGATGGCTGGGAAAATGATCAAATTGAAGTGTTTTTAAAAGAAAAAAGTATTCCCTGTCCTAAATGTGGTAGTACAAATTTTACCTCTATTCGTAAATTTAATTTATTATTTGAAACTCATCAAGGAGTTACTGAAGAAACTAAAAATAAAATATATCTTCGAGGTGAAACAGCGCAAGGGATGTTTGTCAATTTTTTGAATGTTAGTCGTAGTATGCGCGCCAAAATTCCTTTTGGAATTGGGCAAACAGGTAAAAGTTTTCGTAATGAAATAACTCCCGGAAACTTTACTTTTCGAACTCGCGAGTTTGAACAAATGGAACTTGAATTTTTTTGTAAACCAGGAACGGATTTAGAATGGTTTGGTTATTATAAAAATTATTGTATTGATTTTTTAAAAAGTTTAGGGATTAAAAAAGAAAATTTAAGATATCGTGATCATAAAAAAGAAGAGTTATCTTTTTATAGTAAAGCTACAACAGATATTGAGTTTTTATATCCTTTTGGTTGGGGAGAATTATGGGGAATTGCTGATCGAACCGATTATGATTTAAATACTCATATGGAACACTCAGGAGTCGATTTAAGGTATTTAGATCCAGATACTAATGAAAAATATTTACCATACGTTATTGAACCAGCAGTAGGTTTAGATCGGATGATTTTAGCTTTTTTATGTAATGCTTACACAAAAGAAAAACTAGAAAATGAAGAAGAAAGAATAGTTTTAAAAATTCATCCTTTCTTAGCACCTGTTAAAGTCACAATTTTACCATTAATAAAAAAAGTTCATGGCGAAAAAGCTAATGATCTTTATGCTCAACTTTGCAAAAGTTTTAATTGTTCTTATGATGAATCAGGAAGTATTGGTAAACGTTATCGAAGAAGTGATGCCATTGGAACCCCTTTTTGTATTACAATTGATGATGATACTCTAAATAATAATGTCATTACAATAAGAGACCGGGATACAATGGAACAAAAGAAAATAAATATAGCTGAGTTAGAAAATTATATTGTTGAAAAAATTAACTTTTAAAAAAAATTATAGCATGTAATAAATTTTGCTATAATTTTTTTTGCAATTGAAGTAATTTATTAATTGTCATAGTAGGGGAATATTGTTCTAATAAAGGATTATTATTCGGATTAAACCAACAAGTATCAATGCCATTATTCATTCCTCCTAAAATATCTGTTGTTAACGAATCACCAATTAATAACATTTTAGACTTATCCTTATTTTCTATTTTATGATATAAAAACGTAAAAAATTCTTTCATGGGTTTTGAAAAACCAATTTCTTCTGAACAAACTATAGCAGAAATATATGACCTCAATTTAGCTTTTTCTAATTTATTAACGGCGGCTTCTTTAGGACCATTAGTAGCAATAATGATTTCATATTTAGATTTTAATGCTTGTAACAATCTTTGGGCATTTTCGATTTCTACTACATTTACCCCAAGCATTTCACAATAAAGTTTATTAATGTTAAAAGCCATATTAAAATCTAATTTTAAACTTTGAAAAAAAAGCATAAATCTTGTTGTTCTTAAATAGGTTATTTTATCTTCCAGAGTATTTATCCAATCTGGAATAAACATTTTTCCACTTTCCCAAGTATGCCAATAAGCATTATCAAATTTTTTCCATTTTAAAAACAATTCTTCACTATAACTTAGACCTAATTTATCAATAATTATCTTAAATGCAAATTTAATAGACTGATTATTATCTATTAAAGTATCATCTAAATCAAAAATAAGGGTTTCATATTTACTCATTAAACATTCTCCTCAATAGAAATTATTTTAACATGACATCTATCTTTATTAAACTTATAATTGAAAAAATAATATTTTTTTGATATGATTAGATAGTAAAAGTAGAATATAGAAAGAGGATAAACAAATGGCCTTAAATAAATTAAAAAAATTATTTGCTGATGATGAAGATGAAAATTTAATGGGTACTGAAGATGAGTATTATAATGTTGATGAAGAAGCTTTAAAAGAGGCAGATAAGACCGGAAATAAAATGATTTTGATGGAACCTCGAGCTTATTCAGAAAGTCAACAAATTGCAGATCATTTAAAAAATAGAAATAGTGTTGTCGTAAATTTAAAAAGAGTTACTTCTGCTCAAGCTAAGAGAATAATTGATTTTTTAAGTGGTTGTATATATTCAATAGGGGGAAAAATGCAAAAAATAGGTGTTGGGATATATTTATGTACACCTAAAAACGTTAATATTCAAGGTAAAATATCTGATGATGCCGAAAAAAACAAAAGTGATGATGATTCCGAAATAGAATGGTAAAGAAAAGATAAGGGTTTGAGAATTTGAGGTGAAGTATGAAAAAGTTTAATACATCATTTAATGGTTATAATAAAACAGAAGTTAGAGAATTTGTTGCTAATGTTTGCAAAGAATATGAAAGTATGCTTAATAAACTCAAAGCTCAAGATGTTGAAATTGAAAAGTTAAAACAAGAATTAGTTCATTATAAAGATTTAGAAAAAACCTTAAATAAAACCATTATGATTGCAGAGAATACCTCATCTCAAATAAAGAAAATAGCGCGAGAAGAAAGTAGTAGTATCATTGAAGAAGCTAAAAGAAATGCTTCTAAAATAATTAATGATGCGTTATTAAGAAATGAAGAAATAGAAAAAAATGCCGAAGAATTACGACACCGTGTTATTATGTTTAAACGAAAATTTAAACAAGCCATGGAAAATGAAATAGAAGTTATAGATGAAATAGCAGATAATTACTAGCTATTTTTTTATTATAGATTACAATTATTTTTAATAAATTCTTTTAAAATTTTGGTAAGAGCCCTTTTTTCAATACGTGAGACATAACTTCTTGATATATTTAATGATTTAGCAATTTCTTTTTGGGTTTGTTCTTTTTGATTTAATAAGCCATATCGTTTAACTATAATTTCTTTTTCGCGTTTATTTAACAGATTTAAATATTTACTCAATAATTTAATATTTTCTTTTGTATGAATAATTTCTGTTAAGTCTTTAGAATTATCTTTTAAAACGTCGATTAAATTAATTTCATTACCATCTTTGTCATAACCAATTGAATCATTTAAAGAAACATCATTTTGACTTTTCTTATTACTTCTAAAATACATTAATATTTCATTTTCAATACAACGAGCAGCATATGTTGTTATTTTAGTTTTTTTTGAATCATTATAAGAATCAATTCCTTTAATTAAGCCGATAGTTCCAATACTGATTAAATCATCTTGACTAGTATTTTTTTGTTCAAATTTTTTAACAATATGTGCAACTAAACGTAAATTATGTTCAATTAAAATATTTCTGGCCTCCGTATCTTTATTAAGCATTCGCTCAATCATTATTTTTTCCTCTTCATCACTTAATGGCTCCGGAAAAACATTATTAGAATAACTTCCTGTAAAAAAAATCATGTCTTTAATTATATTTAACAAACTTAAAAACATTTTCCACTTCCTTATTAAAAATATATTTTAAAATAATTATTTTTATACTATTCTTATTAAAAAATATGTTATAATCTAAATAATAGAAAGAGGGAAACAAAATGAAATTAAAAAGTTTTAAAAAGAATAAAAAACTAAAGAATACCCTCCTAACCCT
>CAOLUI010000050.1 GCA_948479395.1 uncultured Bacilli bacterium
CTTTTGGTACTTTAACAATTTTTATAGTATATCCAATAGGACCTAATATTTGTAATAAACTAAGTATTGTTGGAGAACATATTCCATTTTCAATACGCGCTATTTTAGTACGCGAAACTTTAGAGTATTTAGCAAACAAATCTTGCGTTAAATTATTTTCTTTTCTAAATCTAATAAATTCTTTAATAAACATTTGATTTAATTCTTCCGCATTATAAGACACATCAATATAGTTAATATCATAATCCATTTTTACCACCTAAAATTATTGTATCATATTCGTTACCTAAAAATCATTTTTTTATTGAACTCTAAAAAAAAATGTAATATAGTGATGGCATAAAAGAATAGATTGGGAGAATGAAAAATGAATAAAAAATACACAAATAGTGCATCTAAAAAAGATACACCTATTTCCGAATATGAATTTTTATTAAATTGTAATAAAAATTACATGAATTACACTGCTTTAACTTTTGAAGGAAGAGCCAAAATAACTTATGAAGAATTACATGATAATATCGAAAAATATGCTCGAGCTTTATACCAAAAAGGGATTAGAAAAGGTGATAAAATAGGAATTCTTTTAGAAAATTCCCCTGAAGCTGTATATTTATATTATGCTTTAGGTATTATTGGTTCCACAAGAATTGGTCTTAGCATTTATAATAATCCTTATAAAATGCAAAGAGATTTTGATATGTTAAAACCACAAAGAATAATCGCTGTTAATACAATGTTTAATCGTATAATAGATCCATGTAAAGCTCTAAACATATCACCAATTATATATTCAGCTAGAAATTTTGATGAAAAAATAGAGACAAATGGCGCTGAAAATCTTCGTTATATTGTTGAAACAAATAAAAATGGCAACTTAGTTATTAACAACTTTAGCAATCAAGATGTTACTGATATAATCTTTACTGGAGGAAGTACAGGTATACACAAAGGAGTTGAACTTAATCAAAATGGTTTAAATGGTGTTATAAGTGCTCTTGATAAAGTATTTAAATTAGAACCAGGTATGATTCATTTAGGAAACATTCCTTTTGGTCATATGATATTTGGCCGATTTGCTCTTCATTATGCCTTATCTCATAATTTAGAATATGCTCTTACCCTTAATGCTTTACCTAACGAGTTTTTATATGAACTTATTAGAACCCAAGCTCATGGAGCCATGGGAGGACCTGTTCATTGGAATAATATACCAAACAATCCATTGTTAAAACCAGGATGTATATCTAACTTAATGCAAGCTGCTACTGGTGGAGAAATGCTAAAAACTGCTGATGAAGAAAAAGATAATAAAGCTATTTCTTATGGAGGAGGATCAGCCAAACTTACTAACATGCTTGGTTTAACTGAGATGTCAGGACTTACCCACGCTTGTATACCTGAAATAAATACTCCTGGAACTATTGGAAGTCCAATACCTTATGTTGACGATATAATTGTTGATCCAAAATTTCTAATTGGTTCTGAATCTGGAAACTATATTAATTTGAAAGAGGTTCCTTTAGGAGAGACTGGTTTACTTTTAACCAAAGGACCTGGGATGCTTTTAGGATATTACAACAATCCTGATGAAACTAAAAAAGTTTTTGTTTATGATCAAAATGGTACGAAATGGTATAATACAGGAGACTTAGTGCGTCGTACAGGAAAACCATATAAAGAAACTGAATTTGCTGGAAGATTAAAAAGAAATTTTGTTTGTGGCTATGATAACATTTACCCTGAACAAATAGAGGGTTTATTAACATCTCTTCCTGAGATTAAAGAAATAGTTGTTACTAAAGTAAAAGATGCCAAATATCAATTTCTTCCTTCTTATCATATCTGCTTAAATGATACTAATATTAATATTGAAAGATTAAAAAATAAAATAGATGTTTTGATCGAAGAAACACTTGGAGCTTTTGCTCTTCCAGGATATATTGAATTTAGTACCAACCCTCTTCCCCGAAATCAAGATAATGGAAAATTTAATGCTACTATCTTAGAACAACAAGATATCAAAAAATATGAAGATGGAACTCTTACTCTTTCTAGAAAGATGTATTAAAACTATCTTTTTTTTGATTGAAACAATTTTAGGTATATGATAAAATCAACTTATATAATAAGGAAGTGATTTTATATGGGATTATATTTTTCAATAAGTGGTTTATCTATAATAATAATACTTATTTATAACTTTTTTTCTAAGGAACGGGTAATTAATATTGAAACAAGAATTTATAAATATTTATTATTTACAACAGCACTTTGTTTAACCCTTGATGTTTCAACAGCAATTGCCTACAATAATGGCTGTAATTATGATAATTTTTTATATTTAATTGGATGCAAATTAGTATTTGTTTTTTCTACCATTTGGTTTTTACTATTCGCTTTTTATATAAAATCAATTAGTAAAACTAATACTAAAAATAAAGAGAATTCTTTAAATAAAACTTTTTATGTATTTATGTTCTTATTTATCTTTCTTTCTCCTTTTATATTAATTCTCCCCTTAAAATTTTTTGAAAAAGGTGGGGTCATTGTTCCTCAAGGAATTGGTTTAATATTAACATATATTACTAACTTTTCTCTTTTATTTTATTCAATTGCTGTTGCTATAAAATATCATAAAAACATTACCAAAAACAAACTTAAACCACTTTATGCTTTAGTAGTATTATTAGGAATAAGTTTTTTAACTCAAGCTTTTTTTCCCGAATTATTCTTAATATATTTTTTATTAACCCTAACTCTACTAATAATGTATTTCACCATTGAAAATCCTGATTTAAAATATATTCGCGAACTAAATATCGCTCGTGAACAAGCCGAAAAAGCTAATCATGCCAAAACAGAATTTTTATCAAATATGTCTCATGAAATTAGAACTCCTCTTAATGCCATTGTAGGATTTAGTGAATGTATGCTTTCTTCTAAAAAGTTAGCAGAAACTAAAGAATTTGCGAAAGACGTTGTAGATGCATCTAACAATCTTTTAGAAATTGTTAATGGTATTTTAGATATATCCAAAATTGAAGCTAATAAAATGGAAATTATTCCTAAAGAATATAATCCTCGAGAAGTATTTAATTCTCTAAGCAACCTAATAATGCCTAGAATTGGAGAAAAACCTATTGATTTTAAAATGAATATTTCACCCGATCTACCTGGAATCCTAAAAGGAGATATGAGTAAGTTAAAACAAATCATTTTAAATCTTTTAACCAATGCTGCTAAATATACCGAAAAAGGCGAAATTGAATTCATAATTAATTGTATAAACCGCCAAAATACTAAAACCTGTCTTTTAAATATATCTATTAAAGATACTGGATGTGGAATCAAAAAAGAAGATATTAGTAAACTATTTAATAAATTTGAAAGAATTGATGAAGACAAAAATGTATCAATTGAAGGAACAGGTTTAGGTCTTGCTATAACTAAAAGACTTACTGAAATGATGGGTGGAAAAATAACTGTTCAAAGTAAATTTGAAAGTGGTTCAACTTTTAGAGTAAGTTTAGAACAAGAAATTATCAGTATGGATATTCCAAAAGAAAAATCAGAAGAAATTAAAATAGACTACTCTACTCATCCTGGTAAAAGAATTCTCATTGTGGATGACTCCAAAATTAATTTGAAAGTTGCTAACCAAATATTGAAACCCTATAATTTTGAAATTACGAATGCTGATAGTGGTTTTGAAGCGTTAGATATTTTAGAATCACAAACATTTGACTTAATTTTTATGGACATTATGATGCCTAAAATGGATGGCGTTGAAACATTACATAAATTAAAAAAAATCAATGGATTTAATATTCCAGTAGTTGCCCTAACCGCTGATGCTATTGACGGTATGGAAGAAAAGTATTTAAATTCTGGTTTTGACGATTACCTCTCAAAACCAATTGATAAAAATCAATTAGATCGAGTTTTAAAAAAAATGTTTAGGAGATAATAAAATGAATAATAATATTGAATTATTAACCCAAAATAATATTGATGTTAAAGGTGCTTTAGAACTTTGGGGAGACTTAGATACCTATAATGAAAGTTTAAAAGAATTTAAAAATAGTTTAAAAGAAAAACTAAATAATCTTGAAAACTATAAAAATAATCATGATTTAAATAATTATTCCATTCTTGTTCACAGTCTAAAAAGTGAAGCAAAATACTTAGGTTTTACAAATGAAGCAGAAATTTTTTTAAGTCATGAATTAAAAAGTAAAGAAAATAATCAAAATTATATTGATAATGATTTTAACAATTTAAAAAATACTGTTAATAAAATTCTTGCACTTCTTAATAACTATTTTGGAGAAGAAGCAGAAAAAAAAAATCTTTTAATAGCTGATGATTCCAATATAATTTTGAATTTTTTAGAAAAAAGTATTAATAAAGAATATAATATAATAAAAGCTAATGACGGAAATGAAGCTTTGTCTAAAATAGCTAATCAAGATATTTATGCTCTTTTACTTGATTTAAATATGCCTGGATTAAATGGATTTGAAGTCTTAACATATTTAAAAGAGCATAATCTTTATAATTTTCCTGTTGTTATCATTACAGGAGATGACACTGAAGAAACAATTAAACAAGCCTTTAACTATCCTATTCTAGAAATTTTAAATAAACCTTTTAATGAAAAAAGCATTAATAGAATTTTAATATCAATTGAAAATTTTTATGAGAATCACTAATTTAAGTGATTTTTTTTACTCTATTATTAACTAAAATTCCATAAAAAAAAATAATAGATATTTAATCCATCTATTATTCAATCTATTTTCATTAAAATTATTTATCTTCGTTCTTGAAAATCATCAATTAAATGATAGTAATCAAAAGCATAATTTAAAACTTCCAAAATCTCTTGCGTAGTCGCTCTACCAAAATCATAATATTTAATTAAACCAGCTCTAAACATCAATAAACGCATTTCATCAAAACTTATTGCATTTTTCATATTAATATTAGCAGTATAATCGTTACCATTAAACACAACATTTTCTCCAATGTCATCCCATCTATCAGTTGAATAATATGATTCATGGGTAGTTTTTAAACCAATATAATCAGAATCAATTCCAACATAAATACTTCCCGCATCATATTTTGCACTATGAAATTCAGTCCATTGTTCTATAGAAGTGCTCCAATCTATTTTTTTAAATAACCCTACACAATTATCATTATAAACTCCTACAAAAACATTCTTAACATCTTTTTTCTCTTCTTTTTTTACTAATTCTAATTGTTCTTCCGTATTCATACAATTATACATTTTAATTACTTTTTCTATGCTTTCTAATATTTGCTTTAATTCAGCAGTTTTATTTTTATCTTCCATTAATACATTCTCCTTCAAAACTATTACCATACTACCAAATATCACTCAAAAGTCAAACTAAATCGAATATAATCTAATATTATATTTCTCCAAAAATTTAAAAGAGAAATTTTATACCAACTAAAAGTCTATCTTACCTAAAATCATCTGAACTTAATTTATATAAATTTACTATAACTTTTTTATCGCTCATAATAGCCTGGATCATTTAAAATAATATATTTAACTCTAAAATATATTGATGGTAAATATGCTGTTACTAGTTATAAAAAAGCTTTTAATATGTTAAAGATTTAGTATTCTAATCATTCCATCCAGACTTTCTCTCAAATACCCTTCTAAATTATAACTTAATATTTTTAGAATAACAATTTATAAATACATCATCAATACTTCAAATAATAAATGGTGATTTCCATTAACTGATAAAATATGTGGTTTTACATTGGCAATATTTGTCCCTTTGATATTTTTTATACATCCACTTGTTAAGTTTGAACTTACTCCTGCAAATCTACATATCATATCAATCTTCTTT
>CAOLUI010000051.1 GCA_948479395.1 uncultured Bacilli bacterium
CTTAGTATATTATAACTTTTTGTTTCTTTATATAAGGCATAGCTCCTATATATTATTATACCCCCCCCCCAGTAGGGCTAATGTTCCTAGGGTTAGGAGGGTATTCTTTAGTTTTTTGTTTTTCTTAAAACTTTTTAATTTCATTCTCTATTTCCCTCTTTCTATTATTTAGATTATAGCATTTATCCTTTATCTAAACAATAAAAATCAAAAAAAAAATTGAGATAATCCTCAACCAACTTTTAAAAATCAGTTCGTTTTAAATATTTTGGCGGAACTTCCTTGGTCAACCAAACACCATTTACTGATTTATAAAATATATATCCATCTCCAACCATTTCCTCAGCTGAAACACAAAAGACAACCGGCTTTCCATGTCGTAATCCAACCTTTTTTGCAGTACTTAAATCTACCGAAAGATGAACGTATAGCCTAGATTTTGGAAACAAACCTTGTTTTTCTATAGAAGTGACATATTTTTCTCCCGTTCCATGATATAAATATTTTGGTGGAATTGCCTGCTTTAAATCCACATCAACTGATATCGAATGTCCTTGATTTGCTCGAATTAATGTTTTATTTTCATTAAAAGAATAACGTTGTTTTTCATCTGAAGCAACAATCTCTTCCAGCATCTTCATATCAAAATATTGTTGTTTAGATATACCTCTAATTAATTCATCTACATTAGCCCATCCATGTTTATCAAGAGTAATTTACATCTGGCTTATGACGTAATATAAGACTAATAAATTTACTTGTATTTTTAAGCGACATTTTTATTTCTTCCTTTACATTAAATTAATTTTAACTTTATCTTTTTATATCAATATCTTCACCAAGTTCTAATTTACTCTTAATTGCTTCTATTTCTTCTTCAGTTAATAATTGTTCTATTTTTTCTCTTGCCACTTTACGAGAGCGCGCATTTTCTTCATTTATTATTAATTCATCCAATTCTTTCAAAAAAAGATCATCCGCTTCAATTCTTTCTTGTAAAGCGGGAATATCTTTATTAGAAGCATTCTTTAATTTCAAAACACATTCTTTTTTATCCAATAAATAATAATGATATATAGTTCTTAAAGCCCCATTTTGATTAATCATATCTGAATCTAATTCAAAACCTTGATGATATTTAATGATTAATTCTGCCAATTGCAAATACTGTTCATCGTTTAAACTACTTTTTAATAAGCTTACATATTTTTCTATTAACTTTTCTTTTCTTGATTTAAAGCCAAATCTTTTTACCATCCTATCACACTCCTTTTTCCTCTAAAGCTCTCTCCGCTTTAATTATATCATCTTTTACTTTTATTGGGCAAAATTCTTTTTCGCTCGTCCGATATAAAAGCATATCATTTTCATAATAAAAAGCATCATATATAAATTGTTCAAATTTAAAAGAATTAGGACTTTCTGGTTTAATTAATTTACCATTTAAATCAATATGAGCATTTTTCTTATAAGCTCGATGATACTTTAAATCTATATCTGCAAACTTTTTTATCGAATCTAAAGAAATTAAATGACAAACAATATTTTTATCTCGATAAATATAATTATTATTTATATCTTTTTCATTAGTTATCTCTTCAGTTATATATGATAAAGGTAACATAAATGGGTAATCATAATACTTACAAAACACCCAATCCTTTTCCTTTTCACTACTTTTTAATATTGTTTTGGATGCTATTTTATAATGATTAAATAAAGTTGCCCCTATAAAACAAAAATCAATTAAATTAGATAAAACATTATCAATAGTCGAAAACAACACATATTTAATATTTTTCTTTTCCATATCTTCTAAAATTTTATTATTTTTTAAAGCTTTAAACACATTTCCATTACCATTAGGACCAAATAATACTTTTGCTTTATCCCTTAAAAGAATTTTCCCATCAATATCTAAGATAGGCAAATATTCTTGTTTAAAAAAAATTATATTCTTTTTTGGATAATTAAAATAATCATTTAATTCAAAAAACTCTTTTGTAGCTTGATCATTAACATTACTAGTCATAATATATAAATTAATATATATTCCAAAATCATCCTTAATCTTTTTCAATTGTTCAAGATATAATTCAAACAAAGAAACTTTTTTATTTTGATAATTAATTTCTAAAGTCCCTTTAGGAGCATTATGACCTAATCTTGACCCTAAACCTCCAGCTAACAAACAAATAGCATAATTATTATTAATTATTAATTCCTTCCCTAATTCACAATACTTTTCTTTTTCTTCTAAAGTTTTATTACTAATAACTTGTAAAGGTTTTATTTTTTTAATATTTATCGCTTCATCAAAAAAAGAATTTTTATATAATTTTTCCATCAACGGAAAATTTATTTTCTTAATATCTTCTACTAACTCTTTTTTTTCTTCATCAGATAAATCTTCATAAAAATTAAGAATTTGGTCCTGGTTAAATCTTTTTAAAATATCTAATATTTCTTCACTCATTATTTATCTTACCTCTTATTATTACTATATTATATTAAATAACTCTTCATATAATTCTTTTACTGCTACTCTTCTTCTTTTTTTATTAATTGTTTTAATTCATATAGTTTATTTATAGCATCCATTGGAGTTAAATATACTGGATCAATTTTCTCTAAAAATACATTTAAAGAATCATCTTTTTTAGGTTCTTCAAAAGTCATTTCTAATTGCACTTTTTCCTCGCTTTTTTGAGAACTAGTTTCATAATAATTTAATATTTCATGTGCTCTTTTAATTAATTCTTCTGGCATGCCCGCAAGTTTAGCCACATGTATTCCATACGATTTATCAACCGCTCCCTTTTTTATTTTATGTAAAAAGGTAATATTGCCATTTTCTTCTACAGCAGAGACATGAACATTTTCAATCGTTGAAATTTCTTTTTCTAAACCTGTTAATTCATGATAATGCGTAGAAAATAATGTTTTACATTTAATATTTTTATTTACATATTCTAAAATAGCTTGAGCTAAACTCATTCCATCATAAGTAGCTGTTCCTCTGCCTAATTCATCAAATAATATTAAACTATTCTCTGTAGCATTAATAATCGCATTTCTGGCTTCATTCATCTCCACCATAAACGTTGATTCACCACTCACCAAATCATCACTAGCACCAATTCTAGTAAATATCTTATCAATAATTGGTAGATTAGCATATCTAGCGGGAACAAAAGAACCCATCTGCGCCATAATTATTATAATTGCCAGCTGCCTCATAAATGTCGATTTTCCACTCATATTTGGTCCCGTTATTAAAAGTGTACTTATATCATTTCCCATAATACAATCATTTGGCACATAAGTATTATTGCTTACATGTTCAATAACGGGATGAAACCCTTCTTTAATATCAATTATATGTTCATTATTTAATTCTGGTCTTACAAAATGATACTCTTCTGCACAAACTGCTAAAGATGCTAAAGAATCAAGTTCACTAATTATTTCTGCGGTATCTTTTAAAGCAATTAATTCTTTTTTTATTATATCTTTAATTTCCATAAACAAATTATATTCTAACTCAATAATTTTTTCCTCAGCATTCAAAATTAACGCTTCTTTTTCTTTTAGCTCTGGGGATATAAATCTTTCATAATTAGTTAAAGTTTGCCTTCTTTCCCAATTAAGAGAAGAAGGTATATCTTTTACTTGTCCCTTAGAAATTTCAATATAATAACCAAAAACTTTATTAAAGCCAACTTTTAAAGTTTTAATTCCTGTTTCTTCTTTAATTTTCGCTTCAAAATCAGCAATAAAAGTCTTACCACCACTACGAATACTTTTTAATTCATCTAACTCTTCATTATATCCTTCCTTTATTAAAAAGCCTTCTTTTAATGTAACTGGAGGATTTTCATATATAGCCCTTTCTAATAATTCATAAATATTTTGATGAGTTGAAATAGAGTAATCAAAATCTAAATCTTTTATTATTCTTTTAACTTCTGGTAAAACCTTTAAACTGGCTTTTAATTGTAAAAGATCGCGAGCATTTAAATTGCCACAAGCAATTTTTCCACATAAACGTTCAATATCATAAACATTATAAAGACTTTCTCTTAATTCATCTTTTAATATAAACTCAGTATTTAATTTTGCTATTTTATCTAGTCGTTCATTTATCTTCTCTTTATTTTTTAAAGGATGCATTAAATAATCCTTTAATTTTCGACTTCCCATACTAGTTTTTGTTTTATCTAATAACCAAATAAGAGAATAAGTTCGCTCTTTTAATCTTAATGTTTCCACTAACTCTAAATTTCTAATCGTATGAACATCCATATCTAAATAATCTTCTTTATTTACAATATTAACCGTTTTAATATGAGAAATATCTTTTAATTCTTTTACTATTAAATAATATAGAATATGTTTTATTCCTTCTTTAAAGCGAATATCCTCAACACTATTAATTAAAGAAAGATAATCGTTATTTAAAAAATCTGGACTAATAGAAACTTCGATTCCATAATTTCCTTTTAAAATCCCAATTAACTCTATATCTAAATTATCTTTTAAAACCACCTCTTTTATTTTTAAATTAAGTATTTCATTTAACAATTTCTCTTTTTTATGCTCAATTTTCATGACATTTAAGCTTCCTGTTGAAATATCGGCATAACACAAAACATACATAAATGAAAAATCTAAAACACTAGCAATATAATTATTATCGTATTCACTTAAAAGCTCTGAATCCACTATTGTTCCTTTACTAACTACTTGAGTAACTCCTCTTTTTACAGTTCCTTTAGCATTCTTCGCATCTTCCAACTGTTCACATATCGCCACTTTATAGCCCTTATTTACTAATTTTTCAATATAAGGTTTAACACTGTGAAAAGGAACACCACACATTGGAATTCTCTCTTTTAAACCTGCATTTTTACCTGTTAAAGTCAATTCCAGTTCTCTTGATGCTACCTCACCATCTTCAAAAAACAATTCATAAAAATCCCCTAACCGAAAAAAAAGTAATTCCTCTTTATATTGTTCTTTAATTTCATAATATTGTTTCATTCCAGGACTTAACTGATTTTTATCTACTTCACTTAGTTTCATTATTATACCCACCTAAAAATATTATATCAAAAAAATAAAGGTCAATAAACCTCTATTTTACTTATTTAGAATTAAGAATTTTTTAAAACAAATGGTGAAGTACTCGAACCATCACTTCCGCTCTCTATTCCTATATTCGATCCTAGATATACCGATGGACGGACCGCACTCGTATTGTACACATAGCTACCATACACATACGATGTCGAATCCACATAGAAGACATCGTGACTATAGGAAATAAACGACGTAATCGTACATTGATTACTATTCCCTGACAACCAGTCATTGTTCTTACAATCACTTATACTACTTCTATTCCAACTATATAAAACTGTATTCAAACATGTATCTCTATTTGTTGTTGCTCCTCCTGCAGTCGCATATCCATAATCTGAAGGATACATTAACCCTACTTTCCCTGTCCATGTTGTTGGTCTTCCACTATATACATATGTTCCTCTTTCTCTTTCATAAAACGATTTAGCTCTTACATTATTATGTGTACCACTTCCTCCTAAGTTCCATACTACCTCACTTATCATGTTTTTAGACTCTTCTGTTAATCCTGTATTACTAAAATCACATGTGGTTGTTGCTCCAACTCTATAACTCGGACAATCTCCACTTGTTCTACTCCAGTATGCCCCTTCATTTAAGACCTTTTGTAAGGCACTATCACTCCAATCATTACTTCCACTATCACTTGTTGATGATCCTGTCCCACTTGCTTTATTATCCTATGAGTACGATCCTATACTCTCACTTCGGA
>CAOLUI010000052.1 GCA_948479395.1 uncultured Bacilli bacterium
GCGAATAATAGGAGTAATGAAAGATATAGAGAATGCTGATGGAAGTAAATCTGATAAAGTCAAACTAATCAGAAATGAGAGTATAGGTTCATATTCATGGGATAATAAAGCAAGTAGTGTAGGGTCATCACAGACTAGTGATGGAAGTAATGACTGGAGTGACAGTGCTCTACAGAAAGTCTTAAATGAAGGAGCATACTATAATAGAACAAGTGGGGAATGTCCAAATGGACAAAATGGAGCAACAACTCCATGTGATTTTAGTTCTACAGGACTAACTAATGATGTCAAGAATATGATAAGTGAGGTAGTATGGAACTTAGGTGGAGGTGTCCATAATAAAAAGGCAAGTGAATTTTATGAATTAGAAAGAGGAGAAGAAGTATATGAAGGAAGACCAACAAAATGGACAGGGAAAGTAGGGTTAATATATCCTTCAGATTATGGATACGCAACTGCAGGAGAAGCAACAACTGATAGGGCAACATGTTTGAATACACTTTTATATAATTGGGGCAGCAATGAAGTAAGTGATTGTATTACAAACAATTGGTTGAATAATAGTAGTTTCCAATGGACATTAATGCCACATTCTTCCAGTGATAACTGGGTTTTTAGTCTAAGTTCAATTGGTAATATGACTTATAGCAATGCGTATGGGACATTTGCAGTGCGCCCTTCGATATATTTAGAATCGAATGTAGGAATAAAAAGCGGAGAAGGCACAAGTGCTTCACCATATGTCTTAAAATAAATATTTTTAAGTAAACAGGTTATCTACTTTACCTGTTTTTATTTGCTATTTTCTGACATTTTGGTTATACTATATATAAGATTAAGAAGGTGTTAAAATGGCTAAAATTAAGGATATTATTGCTCGAGAAATTTTAGATTCTCGAGGTAATCCAACCGTTGAGGTAGATATGATTATCGATAATCATGTTAAAGTAACAGCATCTGTACCTAGTGGCGCCTCAACTGGATCAAGAGAAGCTTTGGAATTAAGGGATAATGATTCAAATAGATATCACGGAAAAGGGGTCCTTAAGGCTATTTATAATATTAATAATATTATAAAACCAGCTCTATTAAGAAGAGAGCTAGATCAAACAGAAATAGATAGAATGCTTTTAGCTTTAGACGGAACACCTAATAAAACTAAGTTAGGGGCTAATGCAATGTTAGCTGTTTCTCTAGCTACTACTAAAGCCTTAGCTAAAAGTTCTAGAAAAGAATTATATGAATATGTATCTGATGGTCGTGTAACCCTTCCTATTCCCTTTATAAATATTATAAATGGCGGAGCTCATGCTAATAATAATCTTGATATTCAAGAATTTATGATAGTTCCCGTTGTTAAAAGCTTTAAAGAAAAAATTCGATGTGCCGCTGAGATTTTTGCGACTTTAAAAAATATTCTAAAAGAACAAAATTTAAATACTTCTGTAGGAGATGAAGGTGGCTTTGCTCCCGATTTAGAATATAATAGTGTAGCCTTAGATTTTATAATGAAAGCAATTAGAGATAGTAATTATATTCCTGGAAAAGATGTTTTTATAGCTCTTGATATTGCTGCTAGTGAAATTTATAATAAAGAAAATAATACATATCATCTAGATAATAAAGATATTAGTAAAGATGAATTAATTAGATATTATTTAGTATTAGTAAAAAAATATCCTATTATTAGTATAGAAGATCCCTTTTATGAAAATGATTTTGAAAGCTTAAAAACTTTAACAAGATTAATAGGGGAAAAAGTCATGCTGGTAGGAGACGATTATTTTGTAACTAACGCCAAATATTTAGAAAAAGCTGCTGAGAATAAAAGTGGAAATGCTGTTCTTTTAAAAGCTAATCAAGTAGGAACTATTTCAGAAATGGTTAAAACTATTTTAACTGCTCGCAAAAACAATTATAAAATGATCATTTCCCATCGTAGTGCCGAAACATTAGACACTTTTATTGCTGATTTTGCTGTTGGATTAAATATTCCTTTTATCAAAACTGGATCCATGTCTAGAGGAGAGAGAATAGCTAAATATAATCGTTTAATGAAAATCGAAGAAAAACTAAAACGACGTAAATAAATATTTTCTAGACAAACATTTTTTATTTAATTTTATTATAATTATTGAGAGAATAGAAAAAATTTTAAAGAGACTATGTTATGAAAAAAATATGGGACAATTTAATTAATAAATATGGTGAAGACTTTTATTGGGGATACTTTGATAGTAAAGCTTATATGAAGAAACTTAAGTTTGAATTAACAAAAAAACATCCTTTATATAATATGATAGAATGTTTTATAGAAAAATGTTTTTTTACTGATGATGCCTTATTTTAAAAAAAAGATGGCAAAGCTGTAATTGTTCATTTTGGATACCCAAGTAAAAAAATAAAAAAGATATCTTCGGGAGATTTTCCTACATAATAGAATTTTCTAATTTAGAAAGGGCAATGAAATATATTAAAGATGAATATCTTAAATTAAAAGACAGAGAGTAATATATATAATTTTTATAATTTACTACTTAGGGTTATGCGTGTTATAATATAAAACAGGTGGGAAAATGAAAAATAAAAAATTAAATTATATCTCAGAAGAACAAAAAGAGGTTAAAAAATTTATTATTGTTTTAATAGGATTAATTATTTTGATTGTAGGTATTTATTTTTTTACTAAAGCCTTTATAACCAAAGACTTATTTAAAGATAATGAAGAAATAAAATACACTGATGGCGTAATTAATTATGATATTGCCATTGTAGGTAATATGTTAAATCGACCATTTGATGAATATTATTTAATCGCCTTTGATAGTGAAAATAATAAAGCAACTTATTATAATGCTCTTATATCAAAATATATGAGTAAAGAAAAGAAACTAAAAATTTATCATATTGATTTAAATAATGAGTTAAATAAAAAATATATAACTACAGATAATAACGTCTCTAAAAATTTTGAAAATATTGAAAAATTAAAATTAGGAGAAGTTACTTTAATTAAAGTGGAAAACAAAAAAGTAACTAATTTTATTACTAATATCGATGAGATTTCTAAAGAATTAACTAAATAATGTTAATTTTTTTTATTTTAATTAGTTTAAAAATATGATATATTATTTAAAGTAGAGGATGATACAATGATTAAAGAAAAAGGCTTCAGTTTAAAAGAAATAATAATTATAATTGTCTTAACATCGTTAATAACAAGTATTACTACAGGAGTAATAGTTTATAATCAAAATAAATTAACCAAAAATTTAACCTATAAAGATTTAAGTAAAGATGTTGCTTTAAAAGAGTTTTTAAATGTTTATGCTTCATTAATTGATGAATATTATGAAGATGTAGATAAAACTAAAATGCTTGAGACCGCAATTAATGCTATGTTTAATTATTTAGGAGAGGATTATTCTACTTATATGTCTAAAAATGAATCTGATTCTTTAGCTGAAAAATTATTAGGAGAGTATAAAGGCATTGGAGTATCATTAAATATGAATAATGAAATAGTCAATTTTTTAGAAGGAGGAATTGCTGAAAAATCAGGATTACAAATTGGAGATAGAATAATTGGTATTAATGATATCGATGCTTCTAATATGACTACTAGTGAATTATCAGATATTATAACTAATATAAAAGAAGACGAAAAAATCAAAATAAGTGTTAAACGAGGCGAAGAAACTTTAAATTTTGAAGTAGAAAATAAAAAAATAATTGTTCCTGCTATCACTAATAAAATGTTAGAAAATAATATTGGTTATCTTCAAATATCAACATTCTCGAATACTTTAAAAAAACAAGTAGAAAACGCCTTAAAAGATTTAGAACATAATAATATGAAATCTTTAATAATTGATTTAAGAAATAATACTGGGGGATATTTATCTGCAGCTAAATATGTGGCTAATATGTTTTTGGAAAAAGGAAAAATAATATATTCTCTTGAAGAAAAAGAAGGAATTAAAAATTTTAAAGATACTACTGAAGAAAAAAGGGATTATAAAATAATTATTTTGCAAAATGAAAGCAGCGCTTCTGCTTCGGAAGTATTAATATCAGCTTTAAAAGATAATGGAAAAGCTAAAATTGTTGGAACCGTAAGCTATGGAAAAGGAAAAGTTCAACAAACACATACTTTAGAAGATGGAAGTATGATTAAATATACTTCAGCCAAATGGCTTAGACCAAATGGAGAGTGTATAGATAATAAAGGAATAACACCTGATTATCCTATTGCTGATAATCCTGAAACAGAGGATGATGAACAATTATTAAAAGCCCTTGAAGTTATAAATGAAGGTTAAAGACAGAACTTTATTTTTTTTCATAATTATTATATAATATTTCTGAAAGAGGATAATTATGAACAATATAAAAGTAGGAGATTGTCTTACTATTCATTGTTATAAACATAATGGTATTCTCCACCGAGTATGTGAAGAAGCTACGGTTTTAGATATAACTGAAGATAAATTAATCTGTGCTAATGATAAAACAAAAATAACTGAGCATGATGGGAGAAGTTATCATACAAAAGAAAAAGCAATTCTTATTTTTTATAAAAAAAATTGGTTTAATATAATTGCACAATTAAAACAACAAGGACTTTTTTATTATTGTAATATCGCATCACCATTTATAATAGATAATAATATAATAAAATACATTGATTATGATCTTGATTTGAGAGTTTTTCCTGATGGTGGTTTTCGCGTATTGGATCGGAATGAATACAAATACCATAAACATATAATGAGATATAGTAATGACTTAGATAAAATAATTAAAAAAGAATTAGAAAACTTAATAAATATAAAAAAGGCCGAGAAAGAACCTTTTAATCAAGAAATAATTAATTATTATTATCAAAAATATATAAATTTAAAAAAAAATGCCAAAAATTAGCATTTTTTTATTGCATTTACATAAAATATAGAGTAAAATGTAAAACGTGCTGATGAAATAAAGGCATAAAAAAGGATATTAAATCAGAGGTTTTACAATTATAAAATAACAGTATTTGTAAATTGTCAAAAAAATTGTAAAAAAATGTTGACAACATTAAAATGATTTGATATATTACAAGTGCGTGAAAGAAGTAACGCTGAAAAATGATCTTTGAAAACTAAGTAAAAAAGTCAATTTTGAGTAGCTTAGATTAAACTAAATAATTAATAAGGTTTTATAAATCTTTTTTATTGAGAGTTTGATCCTGGCTCAGGATGAACGCTGGCGGCATGCCTAATACATGCAAGTCGAACGAGGTGGCCCATTGATAATTATTGAAAATGGAGTGCTTGCACAAAATCGGATTTAATTTGATTTGGATTTTCCACCTAGTGGCAAACGGGTGAGTAACACGTGGGTTACCTACCTTTAAGTTGGGGATAACAGTTGGAAACGATTGCTAATACCGAATGTGCTCTACGGAGTAAAGGAGCCCTTAAAGCTTCGCTTAAAGATGGGCCTGCGGCGCATTAGCTTGTTGGTGGGATAATGGCCTACCAAGGCAACGATGCGTAGCCGAACTGAGAGGTTGATCGGCCACACTGGGACTGAGACACGGCCCAGACTCCTACGGGAGACAGCAGTTAGGAATATTCGTCAATGGGGGAAACCCTGAACGAGCAATGCCGCGTGAGTGATGAAGGCCCTCCGGGTTGTAAAACTCTGTTGTTTGGAAAGAATAGTAAGAATAGGAAATGATTCTTATTTGACGGTACCATTCAAGAAAGCCACGGCTAACTACGTGCCAGCAGCCGCGGTAATACGTAGGTGGCGAGCGTTATCC
>CAOLUI010000053.1 GCA_948479395.1 uncultured Bacilli bacterium
ATTTAAACAATCACTTATTATTATATTACTACTCTCTTGCACTCTTGTTATTTGCCAGTAAGCATAACTTGTTCCTATTACTACTATTAATAATAATATTCTTATTCCTAAGGCTAGTTTTTTCCATTCCGCACTGGAATAAACATATAAGCATTTTTCAATCCAAAAGCATAAAAAATATTACTGTTTTATATTTTTATAATAAAAATATAGCACTTTTTTAGGTAAGCTTTTATAAGTTCTTAAATGTCGTTATAACCTTTATTTATAAGTGTTTATGACATTTTTATTTTTGGTAGATAGTCACATATATTTTTATAATTTCTTATATTTTCGCTTTCAAAAGTAGTAAATTCGTAGTAAAAATTGACCTTTTTTAAATTATTAGTTTTTAAATATTAAAAAATATTATGCAATGTCATAGTATCTGGATATAGTCTTATAGGCAAGACTAGTGGCGTAGCCACTTAAGTCTTCGCCATAATAAGGATAGTATTACCCTTATTATGTAGCATGAAGCATGTAGCAAATTTTTGTAATAATTACAATTTCATCATTTTATCTTTTAAATCTTTAGACATTTTTTCTAATGCATACCTAAAAGTTGTTCTACTTAAAATAGTAACATTATCCTTTAAATATTCTATTGTTTCTTCTGGATAAGTTAAGTAAGTATATTTTAAGACCCATCCTAACGCTTTTTGAATATGAATATGCTTATCTTCTTTTAACATATCACATAATATGAATATTTTATCAATATCATAATTAACCTCAAATTCATTTTTTGAAATAATAAAACAAACAAGTGACGCACGACGAACATATACTAGTCCAGATTTAGCCCAATTAATAATATTAGTATATAATTCAGGATATTTTTGAATCATTGGATTAATGACACGATAACAGTACGCATCGCATTTTCCCCAAGTGTTAACATATCTATATAACCAATCTTCATATGAATTGAAATATTCTATATCATATAACTTTCTTTTTTTAATTATTAATGTCATTAAAATAAAAGTTTCTTCTTTTTCTATACTTAACAAATTATCAAAAAATTTTATAACATCAACATTATTTTCTAATAATAATTTATTAATTTTATTAACATTAGAAGTAACATCTTTGTATCCATTTAGATTAATAACAATTTTTTCTATTTCATTCACCAAATTTATCTCCACATATTTCTATTACATTTCCTTCAGGATCATATATATTGAAATAGTAATATGGTTCAGTGATATTAACATACATAATATCTGATACTTCACATATTTTTAATGTTTTAATTCTTTCATAATCGCTTTTCAAGTTATTTGAATAAAAATTAAGTGTAATAATATTATTTACAGATTTTTCTTTATTTTGTTTAAAATTTTCTATAAAAGATTGATTATAATTCTTATTAGTATTTTCTTTCATTATTTCAATATCATATAGTCGGTTATAAACAGATAATTTATTTCCAAAGTCAAATTCTACCCATCTATTTTCTGTATAAATATTGCCTTTAACTTGAAACACTTTTTCATAAAAATTTACAACTTCATTAAACTTATCAGTTTCTATATAAGTACAACATAATTCCATAATTAACATCTCACTTTCTTGCCTTCATTCGGTATAATTATACTATATTTTAGCATCATTTGAAATAATGTGCATTTATTTATCTTTTTCAAATTATATTATAAAATAGTAAATTAGTAGTAAAATATGTTTATTTTTTTATATGGAAGCTTATAAATAAAGGACTGTCACGCAATAACTAAACTTTTATAATAAAATCATTATAATCAATCCTATATTCCCTATCTGTCAAACAAAATAAAATTTCTAAACCCTTTATTTTTTCTTCTGTTTCATTTACGTTTAAAGCCCAATTATAATAATTTAATAAATCATCACTTTCATAACCATATATTTGTTTATAAAAAGACTTAATTTCCCCTATAAGAATAAAATATAAAGCCTTAGAATAAGGATGATTATTTAACAACATTGCCTCACATTTTATTATAGCGTTATTTAATACTATTAATTTTTTTCTTATAGTTCTCTTATCTAAAAAACTATCTATTGCTCCTTCTTTTATCCTTTCATCTTTAAAATAACTAAAAAAACTATTTAATATATCTCTCCGTCTCTCATAATTTACTTCCCTTAAAGCCAATAAATAATTATTAATAAACTTATCATCTGGAAGCTTAGCTTTATAAATTTTCTTAGCTTTACTCTTATTTGTATATAAATCAAAAACCTTAGTTACATGAATATTAGTACAATTATTTTTCGCTTGATATAACCTTCTTAAAAATTCTAATGCACTAAAATAATCAACATCATTATTTAAATTGTCTAAAAAAAAATTCATTGTATGATCCTTTGCTAATTCAAATAAATCAGGATTCAAAATTCTTTTTCCCTTCTTTTGAAAATTTAATAAATCACACAAATTATCATAAGTATCATATCTATCAATAATAATTTTCCCCGTTTTTAAAACAGATTCAAAATAAGAAGATCCTGTTAATTTAGCCATTATAATTTCTCTTTGCACCTCATCTATAGAAGAACTAATTACATCTATTAAAATCCCATCAATTAATCTAGCTTCTCTATAACTTGAACTCTCTGAAGTAACTATTAAAACATCTAAATCACTATTATCTGCATTATTATTAGTAACTCTACTCCCATAAATCATTAATAATAAAACATTTTTATCTTTTAAAATATTAGTTTCTTCTAAAAACCTTTTAATCAATCTATTTAACATCCTCAACACCCACTAATCTTTGATATAATCTTTTTTTAAACAGTTATATTTTAGGCAAATTATCTTGAATGTCAATAGAAGTATTCAAAAAATTATTAAATTTATCTTTATCTAATTTATTTTCTTCTGATTTTTCATATATTTCCAATAATATTTTTTCACTATTTCCAAAGATTGATTTATTAGAATCTAATAAAATCTTAATTGACTTTATCTGATCACTTGTTATTACACCTAAATAATTTTCTGGAACTATAAGTATTCCAAAACCACCAGTATTTCCTCCTCTATTTTCATAAATATTATTAATAACTTGAGGTTTAATTCCATAATAAACAATATGATTAATATTTACTAAAGCTTGCATTGCCTCATTACTATTATAATTTATTAAAGGATTATTCTCTAAATATTTATTTAAATAATTTGAAAAAACATCTTTATGATATTCATTATCTTTAACCGGAATAAATTCTCCTTCTAAAGTTATTATATAACCAGCTTGTAAAACACTAACTAAATCTTCATCTAAATTACAAACTTCAAATTCAAAATCATTTCCATTAATACTTTTTAAAATCTTTTTCATTTTTATCACCTTTATTTAGATACAATTATACACTAATTTCAACTTTATTTACATATCAAATAAAAAAACTAAGCACTATTTTTATACACATTTTGTATATATTGAATCTTCTTTAACATAACCTTCACTTATTTTATAAGGCGCTTTATCATTTAATTCTATCTCTTCAATTATAAATTCAGTATCACAAACTCCTTTTAAAACAATTAAAGCATCTCCATCATTATATACATTCCCTGTTACAAACACTTTGTCTCCTACCTTATACTTTAAATTGTCATTATCTTCCAAATGATTTAAACCAGCATCTCTAATTATTTTAGGATAATCATAAAAAGCTACATCACCATCTACTCGGTCTCTTATTCCAGAAATTTCTTCATAAGAAGTATTTTGCCACATTCCAGCCTTTCCTTTATAAGTAAACTGATCATTCCATTCAGCAACCCATTTATCAAAAGAATCCAATTCTCTAGAATCTAAATTACTACGAAAGCGATTTAAACTGGAATAAATACCTACATAATATCCAGCTCGTTGCATCTCTTCACAATAATATTTAACAATTTCCACTAATTTTTCTTTTGAAAGTGCCATCTGCCTTCTACTTTCCACATCTAAAAAAACTGGATACTCTAATTTTTTATCTTTAATTAAACGTAGGGTATGATTAACTTCACTTCTAGCTTCATCTAAATTGGTTGCATAACTATATAAATAAACCCCAAAAGGAATATTTAACTCTTTACACATTAAAGCATTTCGTTCAAAATAAACATCATCCTGTCTTCTAATATCATTTCCCCAACCACATCTAATTATAACAAAATCAACATATGGCTTAACACGTGTCCAATCAATTTTTCCTTGATAAGATGAAACGTCTATACCTTTTATCAAAATATCAACTCCTAATTATATATTATTCTAAAGAAAAAAATAGGTGTTTAACACTATCAAAAGAAAACTTTTTTTCCTATTTTAGTAAAAAAACCGCCTCTATTTCACTATTTCTGGATATGTTATATTAGGAGGTTTTATATAATGACTTACTTTATTATTATACTAATTTTATTAATCATAATTTTTTTACTTTATCAAAAAAGAAAAAAATGGGCTATAAAAAAAGTCAATTGTGAAACTGAAGAAAAAAAATTAAAAGAAATCAATGATATTCTAAATCCTTTTGGTTTTGAATTTAATCTTAATCAAGACATTGTTATTTCAAAAAACGATTCTTGGCAAAGAAATATGGGATATAAAGATAATTATGATTTGAAAGCTCCTTTTTTTAGTATTGTAATGGATGCTGAACCAATATACTTTGATTACAATAACAAACATTATCGCTTAGAATTTTGGAAAGGACAATACGGTATTACCACAGGAGCAGAAATAGGCTTATATATCCAAGAGTATAATTGCAAAAAAAAGAAACATTATTATCGCTCTGCTAATGATGATGAAAGACTAGAAATGGGTTTTAGTTTATTTAAAAATTGTTATCTATTTTCATGTCATGAATTTAGCTGGTGGCTAGCTGGTTTTGATATTGGAAATTTTTCCAAACCAAAAGAATTAAAATTAAAAGCTTGTATAAATTTTCCAAATAAAGAAATGCAAATAGCTTTTGTAAATGGGCTTTTAAATGCTGGATATACTGAAGATAAAATTTATATTTATTGCAATTGTGTTTGTATAAATATTTGTCAACCTCAAAACTATAAACTAAATCATCATCATAAAATATTAAAACATTTAGTTCAAATTATTAATTATTTAAATTGCTCTTTTTATATGTTTTTTACCCGCTATTTCAATCGTACTTTAGATAAACTTACCTTTTTACGTTTTATGGCTCCTCATCTCTATAAATATATTATTCATTTATGCATTCCTCACAAAAAAACAAAAAAATGTTACTAATATAAATTGGTAACTTTTTTATCATTAATTACATATTATTAGAAATAATGTAAATCACCCATCTTTTTTTAATTGTAATTTCAACCGCACCATTTAAAGTAATTTTAACAAACAATTAA
>CAOLUI010000054.1 GCA_948479395.1 uncultured Bacilli bacterium
GTTATAATATACTAAGAGGAAAGATACCAGATTTTAGTAGTGGAGATATAGAACTTGCTTTTACTGTAGATGGAGAGAAAACAACCGATGCCTTTCCTTTAAAATCAAGTGGATACAAGGTAAATAGTGTAGAATGCGAAGATGGAGCAACAGCAAGTTTTGATATTGAGTTATGGGGACTAGTGAATATAAATCCTAATGGAGCTAAGAAGATAAAATGTAATATAGATTTTACAAAGGAAACTTTGATAAGATATCTTAAAAATCTAGATTCGAACGAATTAGTGGAAGATGATTATGGCAACTTAAGATATATTGGAGCAAATCCCAATAATTATGTGCAATTTAATAATGAGTTATGGCGAATAATAGGAGTAATGAAAGATGTAAAGAATGCAGATGGAACAAAAGAAGATAAAGTCAAACTAATAAGAAGTGAGAGTATAGGGACATATTTATGGGATAATAAAGCAAGTGGGACAGGATCATCAACAAGTTCAAGTGGAAGTAATGACTGGAGCGATAGTACTCTACAGAAAGTATTAAATGAGGGAGCATATTATAATCGAACAAGTGGGACATGTCCAAGTGGCGCAAATGGAGCAACAACTACATGTAATTTTAGTAGTACAGGATTAACAGAAGATGCTAAGAAAATGATAAGTGAGAGTGTATGGAACTTAGGAGGGACAGCAGATTATACAAGTAGTAGTAATGGATTAGCAAAACATTGGTATTCATATGAAAGGGGAAGTACAGTATATAGTGGCCATGCAACAAAATGGACAGGGAAAGTAGGATTAATATATCCCTCAGATTATGGATATGCGACAAGTGGCGGAGCAACAACAGATAGAAGTACATGTTTAAATACAGCATTATTTAGTTGGGATGGAAGTGGAGTAAGTGATTGTAAGAACAATGACTGGTTGTTAGGTAGTAGTGTACAATGGACGATCGCGCCGAGTTCTTCCTATAGCGGCAATGTCATCCGTGTGACTTCGGGAGGATATGTGCATTACGACGTTGCGGGTATTACGAATGCGGTCCGTCCATCGGTATATCTAGGATCGAATGTGGAAACAAAGAGCGATGGAATTGGTACAAGTGCTTCACCACTTGTTTTGAAAGTTCAATGATAAGATAGTAAAATCTATCTTTTTTATCTAATAATTATAGAGAGTATAGGAAGGTATTCCTGGAATAATACAGGAACAAATGGAGATTGTCCAAGTGGGGCAGATGGAGCAACAAAAGCATGTGGTTTTAGTGAGTCTGGATTAATTGAAACGGCCAAGGGAATGATAAGTAATTCAAGATGGTATTTAGGTGGTATTTCTGCTTCAGTTGGATTTAACCCTTCATCATTTTATTCGTATGAAATAGGAGTAGGGTATATAATGGTAATTCTTCTACTTGGTTGGGAAATGTTGTTTTAATTGTACCCTTCGGATTATGGATATGCAACATTGGTTTTAAAATAATAAAAAATTTTTTAAATTATAAATATTTGTTATTTATAAGTTTTAATTTTTATGATTTTGGTAAGAAAATTTTTAATGTTTGTCAATAATTATTTTACAAACAAACGTTTGTTAAAAATGTTGACAAACATTTTTTTATATAATAAAATGAGATTGTACTTAAAAGTTAGGAGAAAATATGAAAACAACAAAAGATATAAAAGATAAAGATAAGGCTTTAGAACAAGTTTTAGCAGATATAGAAAAACAATTTGGCAAAGGTGCTATTATGAAACTTGGAGAAGATTCTCACATGGAAATTGATGTGACTAGTAGTGGTTCTTTAACTCTTGATGTTGCATTAGGTGTTGGAGGATTTCCTAAGGGAAGAATTATTGAAATATATGGTCCAGAGTCTTCTGGTAAAACAACTTTTGCTTTGCAAGCTATTGCGGAAGTTCAAAAAGAGGGAGGAAGAGCAGCTTTTATTGATGCTGAACATGCTTTAGATCCAGTTTATGCTAAAAATTTAGGTGTTAATATAAATGATTTATTATTATCTCAACCTGATACAGGAGAACAAGCTTTGGAAATATGTGAAGCTTTGGTACGAAGTGAAGCAGTAAATATTATTGTTATTGATTCAGTTGCTGCTTTAGTTCCACAAGCTGAAATTGATGGAGAAATGGGAGATAGTCATGTAGGTCTTCAAGCAAGACTTATGAGTCAAGCGTTGCGTAAGTTGTCAGGAACAATTAATAAAACTAAAACTACAGCGATATTTATTAATCAATTAAGAGAAAAAGTAGGAATTATGTTTGGAAATCCCGAAACAACTCCAGGAGGAAGGGCTTTAAAGTTTTATTCAACAATACGTTTAGATATACGAAGGGCGGAACAAATAAAGCAAGGAGATCAAGTAATTGGTAATAAAACTAATATTAAGGTCGTTAAAAATAAAGTGGCACCACCTTTTAAAACTGCAAGTGTAGATATTATGTATGGCGAGGGTGTAAGTCGTGAAGGAGAAATTATTGATATTGCCAGTGAATTGAATATTATGGAAAAAAGTGGTTCTTGGTATTCTTATAAGGGAGATAAAATTGGCCAAGGAAAAGAAAATGTTAAAATATTTTTAAAAGAAAATACTTCTATAAGAGATGAAATAGAACAAAAGATTAGGGAACATTATGGTTTTGTAAAAGAAAGTAAAAAAAAGAAAGAAGAAACTTAAATTTTGAGTTAAAATTCTTTCTTTTTTTCATGTGATTAATTTATTAATATATAAAAATTAATAAAATTTTTTTTTAAATTGAAGTATGTATTGAATAGAAAAAAATTATATTGCTAATTTTTAGTTAAAACTTTATAATTAAAGTGTAGATAGATTTATAAAATGTATTTGCTATAGATTAAAAATAATGGAGGGATAGAATGAATTTTAATTTAATGTCCATTATTTTAACTTTTATTGTTGGAATTTTTGGTGGAGCAATAATTATTTTTGTATTTGAATATATAAAAGGAATTACCGCTTCAAAAAAGGCAGAAAGATTATTATCTGAATCTAAAAAAGAAGCAGATAAATATAAAAGAGATTCTTTGTTAGAGTTAAAAGAAGAGTCTTATAAATTAAAACAAGATGTAGATAAAGAAATTAAACAAAAAAAGGAAGAAATAAATGGAACAGAGATGCGTTTAATCCAAAGAGAAAATAACTTGGATAAACGTGATGAAATGTTACAAAAAAGAGATGCTATACTTGATGAACGAGATAATAATTTATTAGCTAAGCAAAAAGAATTATTAGAAAAAGAAGCTAAAATAGAAGAATTATTAAAAGAGGAAATGAAACAATTAGAAAGTATTGCTAAGTTTTCGAAAGAAAAGGCACGCTCAATGATAATGAAACGTGTAGAAGACGAGATGTCTTTAGAAACAGCAACATTTATAAAAGAAAGAGAAAGAGAAGCAAAATTGGTTGCCAATGAAAAAGCAAAAGATTTAATTGTAACTAGTATGCAACGATATTCAGAAGATGTTGCTAGTGAACAAACTGTAAGTACAATTAATTTGCCTAATGATGAAATGAAAGGAAGACTGATTGGAAGAGAAGGAAGAAATATTAGAACGATTGAATCTGTTACAGGAGTAGATTTAATAATAGATGATACACCTGAAGCAATTGTGGTTTCTTCTTTTGATCCTTTACGTCGAGAAATTGCTAAAGTTACGATTGAAACTTTAATTAAAGATGGAAGAATACATCCATCAAGAATTGAAGAAATTTATGATAAAGTTTCAAAAGATATTAATGAAAAAATAACGGAATTGGGTAATGATACTTTATTTAAGTTAAGTATTACTAATGTTGATCCTGAGTTAGTTCATTTAATTGGTAAACTTCATTTTAGGACTAGTTATGGTCAGAATGCTTTACAACATTCTTTGGAAGTGGCTAATTTATGTGGATTAATGGCATCAGAGTTGGGAGAAAATCAACTTTTAGCTAAAAGAGCAGGACTTTTACATGATATTGGAAAATCAATTGATTATGAAATAGAAGGTTCTCATGTAGAAATAGGTTTGGAGATTGCAAAAAAGTATCATGAAAATGAAATTATTGTTAATGCAATAGCTTCTCATCATGGAGATGAAGAGCAAACTTCGGTTATTGCAACCTTGGTTCAAATAGCGGATACCTTATCAGCTGCTCGACCAGGAGCTAGAAATGATTCTTTAGAAAATTATATTAAACGTTTAGAACAATTAGAAGAAATAGGAAATTCTTTTGATGGAGTAGAAAAAACTTTTGCAATGCAAGCAGGAAGAGAGATTAGGGTAATGGTAAAACCAGATGAGGTTGATGATTCTAGAAGTTATAAAATTGCTCGTGATATAAAAGAAAAGATTGAAGCTGAAATGCAATATCCAGGAACTATTAAAATAACAGTTATTAGAGAAACAAGAGCTCAAGAAGAAGCGAAATAAAGGTGTTAAAAAGATTATTCTTTAAGTAAAGGGTAATTTTTTTATTGTTAAAAAAAAAGTAAATGCTATAATTTAGATATAATAGAAAGAGGGAATCAAAGATGAAATTAAAAAGTTTTAAGAGAAATAAAAAACTAAAGAAAACCCTCCTAACACTAGGATTAACA
>CAOLUI010000055.1:0-1349 GCA_948479395.1 uncultured Bacilli bacterium
GAGAAATAATTCTCATCGATTTTGGCTGCATCATTACTAATTTGATTCAAACCTTTTTCTGTTTCTTGATGATTTGAAAAACTACTTAGAAGCATAGTTTTTTTTAGAGAAACTCTTAAAATTTTCCGTGCATAATTTAAGAGTATATTTTTCAAAACTAAAGCTGTATAGACAATACAGAAAATTCCACTACTTTGAATCAAAAATAAGATTAATTTGTTTGAAGATGCATCCACAAGATTTGGAAATTGTCCTAAAATAATTCCATTTACTACACCTTCAAAACCACCTAAAATTAAAAAAATTATAATTAATCCGATTAACCAAATAGGAAGATTTTTAATTATCCATTTGAAGTTGATTTTCATACCCTTTTCTCCTAATTAGAGACAAAATAAGAATGTTATTACTAACATTCTTATTTATGAATACTTTATTAATGAAATGCAGAACATCCACAACTTAAACTACTTGCAAAATGATTATCATTTGCTGTTGCTTTGTGATCTTTCATTGGAATAGATTGCAAATCTTGCAAATCTACTACAGTTTCAATGTTTTTCATGTTTCTCACCTTCTTTCAAAATATTTACAAATCTTTAAAAATAGGATCAAATTCTTGATTATCGATAATCTTTTTTAAAGTTAATAAGATTCCCATTGAACCAGATCCGTAATCTATAAATTCTTTAAAGTTTTGATCACCAGAAAAAATAATTTGATTTTTCATTTTAAAGCCTGTCGATAATAATGATCGAATTAACTTTTCAAAATATATTCTTACCTGGTACGGATCAGTTTTATCAAATTTTAAAATATCATTTAAAGTTGAAATAATACCCGCTGTACCAAAAGCATAGCCAGACTGCAATGTAGACGACACCTTCAATGAATTTACTAAAAAATTTAATTCTTTTCTCAAACCAAGATCATCTATTTCTCCTAAATATAACAAAGTAGTCTTAATTATACCGGCAGTACCATAGGGAATGTATATGTAAGGTATATTAGATTTTAAATTGCATCTAATTCCTCTTAATTTATTTTTTCCATTTATTAATTGACCTTTTTGGATATCTGTTAATATATATTTTTTTGACTGTTTAAGTATAGAAATTTTCTTTCTGTACTTATAATACTTAATTAGAAATACAGCTACCCCTGTGTTTCCATAAGCTAAACCAAATGTAGATAAAATAATCTTTTGTTGTAAAATGATTTTTACAATAATATCCGGAATAGAAAGATAATACTCTTTTTGGGTTATTTCATACATTATTAAAGATAATATACCTATTCCACTTAATCCATTGTCCAGAGAAAAAGATATTTTTTTAGAGAAAGCAATC
>CAOLUI010000055.1:1376-4549 GCA_948479395.1 uncultured Bacilli bacterium
ATTTTATTTTCCAAATTTGGATCTAGCGTTAGACGATAAATCACTATCATTGGAGCCAATTTACCTCGCGAAAGTGACGAGGGAAGAACTTCATTATCTTTACTTTTTATTTTCTCTAAAGTAGCGTCTAATAAGTCTTGAGGAATAGATTCATCAAACTGCTGTAATCCATACAATACTCCCGCTGTACCATATAAAAAATTATAGGTATTGGAAAAATACGGGGTCAGTTTAGACATATAATTTTTTTGACTTAAAATATCTATTAATCGATTTTTTCCACTTATTAAAGTTTTTTGACATAATATACTCACATCATCCATAAATTTGAATTTCCTTGTTTAGATCGCTTAATATTTCTTTTATACAATTTTGTGTCTTAGAATTATTTTTATAATGTTCTAGATACAAGATTAAATGGGTACATAATTGCGCCCATGAATCTTGTATTTCTCTACAAAATTCTAGTGATTGAATTATTAACTTAATATTAATATTTAGTAGTTGTGCCCGTGCTATCAACATATCTATTAAACACATGACCCATGAGAAATCATCGTTTGTGCTAAGTTTTTTTGAATAAAAATATTCTGAATACCCCGGCGTAACAAATAAAGGATAGGTAGGTTTTTCACAGGACAGATCAACACTACTTTCTAAATCAATTATTTTAGCTGAATTCGTTTTTAAATCTACGATAATATTATTTGGCGTAAGATCATTTAATATAATCCCATTTTTGTTTATTTTATTGATTTTAAAGTATAAATCCAAAAATATATGGGATAATTTCTTTAAATATTGATTATACTCATCTTCTGTAGCATTTGGATAATACAATGGATTTTCAAGACGTAATGTTCTTAGAAGATCTCCACTAACATATTTTTCGACTAGATAATCTCCTGACTTTTCTTTAAAGTAACTTATTGGTTTAGGAGTAGCATTTATTAAACTAATTTTTTGTAAAATTAAATATTCATTTCTACGAATTGATCTTACATCCTTAGGGAAACTATTATTAAATATATTTCCTCCAAAATATTTTTTTGCTTCTTTAATTACAACGTGTAAATTATCTTTCTTTTGAATTGCTTCATAAACCCCACCATAATTAGTAAATTGAAGTGCATTTTTAAAATTATATTGTTCTAATAACTTAGATTTTTGTTTTGGATATAGATTATTTAATGGTTTTACAAAATTCTCAGTTATCCACTCAGGTTTATAAATTCCAATTTCTCTTCTGTCATACACCAATTTTTTGTTTGTATCTCTTATACAATATATTCCATCTCCTTCATTATCGTAATCCAATATTTTCTTAAAACCACCATATCTAATTGATATTACATTTCCTATAGACTTATCTGTCAAAATAGGAACACCACTATATTGACGTAATTTTTTTTGAAATATCCTGCATAAAACTTGAAACTGAATATTATTCTGAGGATAAATAGTAATGAATTTTCCAGCCTGTTCTCTCAAAAAATCTTTGGTTAACATAATATTTCTATTCTTAATAGAAACCCATTTAAAAGAAACATTCAGTGGAACTATTATTCTAATTACTTCTTTTAAAATGTGGATATAATTATTATTAGAAGCTGAAATATGAATTTTCCACCCTTGTTCTTTCATAATATTTTTAGTAGAAATACATTCTATAAAAAAATTATTTTGTTTAACTTCATAATCTGGTAAACTTTTCAATTTTTTTAATATTAATTTTGATAATTTCGAGTTTTCCGGTTGTGATAGTAATTCTGCATATTCTATATTCTTAATCAAATTAATATTCATTATTTTCATCGTTATCATCTCACCAATTCATCTATTTAAAGTGGATACCAGGGAATAAACATCTGAATACCTCCATTTCAGTTTTAACTAACTTTCTTTATGTACTTATATTAAAATTAATTCTTATAAAAAAATAAAAAGTGTTAAATTTAACACTTTTTATTTTTACTTTTTTAATATTTTATCCATTCCGCTATTTCTTATGACTTTTATAATTTCTTCCATATTTTTGCTATTTTCTGCAAAATATTCTCGATAATATAAAGTCATTAATTTTGCAAAACAATTATCCGGTTCTCCATTTAAATTATCTAGTACCTGAAATACTTTCTTGATCAATTGAATATCTGAATTTTGAACTTTAACAGAATAAGATAAAAAATTTACTAGTATCGCAGATAAAACTAACCTAAATTCCTTTTCTTCCAAATTCAAATTAAAATGGCGACTAATAATAGATTTTACCACCGAATTCAATTCAGAAATATCAAAAAGTGATATAGCAATTGCAAATAGCCTTAAATCTTCTACTTGCCATTCATCATTACTAAAAATAATTCTTTTAATATTTTCTTTTGATTTATCCGATAATGTATCAATACTGTTTGTAAAGTAAGCTTTTAAAAGAGATGCTTGTGCTTCTAAATTTTTTAACTCTAGTGTTTTTGGTTGTTTATTTTTCAATTTATTACTAATTTGCTCAATTTTCTCAATATTTCTCGTGTAATAAGCTGCATGAAGCTGGGCTAAATAGGCTTTCGTATTTTCTTCTTGATTAGTAACAGAAATCTTTTTAAAAAATTCAACCACATCAATGTTATGTAAATTTAAAATTATTAATAAATCATTTGTTCTAATGTCAAACAAGCCACGTTCAATTTTTGAATAATGTGATTTCGTTATTAAATTTCCTGTCATTTGAGACTGGCTTAATCCCAATCTCTTTCTTTCTGCTTTTAAAGCTTCTCCAATCGTCATATTTATACCTTGATTAGTATTAGTTAAACAAATAAGGACTCATTTTTATAATGAGCCCAAATTAATTATTTTTTCTTCTTATCTTCGATTGTACCATCACTATGCGCAATGATAACTTCATCACACATGTCTAAAAACAAACCGTGCTCAACTACACCAACTGTATGATCTAGATAGTCAGCTAAACCATGTGGTACTGGAGTTGGGTCAGCAGCTAAATCAATGATGTAATTACCGTAATGCGTTACATAACGCTTACCCTCATCATCTAAACGCCATTGAGGCTTCAAACCTTCTGCTTCAAAACGCTTAAAGTTTTGTTCAGCAGATACTGGTAATACTTCAACTGGAAGCGGAAAGCCACTTAAGTGATGAACAAGTTTTGATTC
>CAOLUI010000056.1 GCA_948479395.1 uncultured Bacilli bacterium
AAAATGAAGATCAAAATTATTATGTTACCTCTTTAATACAATAAAAATGTAGAAATTCGCTGATGTTTTATCGTTTTTCTTTTTTTTTGGTAATTTTTATCATATAATACTAGCAAGGAGGAGAAGATGGATTATTGGATTTTTTGGTTAGCTTTAATATTTGTTTTGGTAATTATAGAAGCAAGTACAATTAATTTAGTTTCTATTTGGTTTATTGGTAGTGGGATCGTTTCTTTATTTTGTTCATTTTTTATAGAGAATTTTTTGATCCAATTTGCGATTTTTGTTATTTTGGGAGTGTTTTTTTTAATTACAACAAGAAATTTTTTGAATAATTTATTGAAACAGCATAATGAAAAAACTAATTTAGATCGAGTAGTAGGAATGGTTGGAATAGTTACAGAAACCATTGCTAAAAATGTAGTTGGAGAAGTTAGAGTAGATGGAAAAAGATGGAGTGCGATTAGTAATGATAAAATAGAAAAAGATGAAGAAGTTACTATAGAAAGTATTAATGGTGTTAAATTAAATGTAAGAAAAAGGAGTGATAAATAATGCCAATTTTAATTGCAATTTTAGTTATAGTTATTCTTGTAGTACTACCAAATGTTAAGATAGTACCACAAGCCAAAAGTTATGTTATAGAAAGATTAGGTTCTTATTATGTAACATGGAAAAACGGGTTTCATGTTAAAATACCTTTTATAGATCGAATATCAAATGTTGTTACTTTAAAAGAAATAGTCAAAGATTTTGCTCCACAACCAGTAATTACGAAAGATAATGTAACAATGCAAATTGATACTGTAGTATATTTTCAAATAACTGATCCTAAATTATATACTTATGGAGTTGAGTATCCAATAAGCGCTATTGAAAATTTAACGGCTACAACTTTGAGAAATATTATTGGCGAATTAGAACTTGATCAAACTTTAACTAGTCGAGATATAATTAATTCCAAAATGCGTTCTATTTTAGATGAAGCTACTGACCCTTGGGGAATTAAAGTAAATAGAGTAGAAGTTAAAAATATTATTCCACCTAGAGATATTCAAGAAGCAATGGAAAAACAAATGCGTGCAGAACGTGAAAGACGTGAGAAAATTTTACAAGCTGAAGGAGAAAAAAAATCAAGTATTTTAATTGCTGAGGGTGAAAAAGAAAGTGCTATATTGCGTGCCGAAGCTGATATGGAAGCGCAAATTAAAAGAGCTGAAGGAGAGGCGGAAGCTTTATTAAAAATAAAAACAGCAGAGGCAGAAGGAATTAAATTACTTAAAGATGCGAAAGCTGATCAATCGGTTTTAACATTAAAGAGTTATGAAACGTTATCTCGTATGGCAGATGGTCAAGCAACTAAAATAATTGTTCCATCAGATTTACAAAATATTGCATCAATAGGTACAACATTAAAAGAAATGATGAGTGATAAAAAGTCAAAGTAAGTTTTGATTTTTTTCTTGTGATTTAAAGGATATTATTATAAAATATCTTTTATTGTGAAAGGAAATAATTTATGAAAGAAAGTAAGAATAAATATTATAATGATATCTATTTTAAAAAAATAATAAATTTTATAAAAGAGTATAGATTAGATGAAGCTATAAGTGGATTTCAAAAGTATTTAGAAGTATATCCTAAAGATATAGCTGCTTATAATTTTTATGCTGATGCTTTAATAAGAGCTAATAATTTAGATATGGCTGAATTAGTGTTAAGTGAAGCTTCGAAACTTTTTAATGAAGAAACATCTGATAAAGCTAAAAAAAGTTATTATTTAGTATTAATTAAATTGTTATTACATCAAAAGAAATACCAAAAATGTTTTAATGTAATGAGAAAGTGTAAGAAATATACAGACGGTCAATATTCATATAATAGTTTAATTTTATTTTTAAAAAAGAAATTAAAATTATTGAAAGAAGAAGATTTGAAACAAGATATTTATTCTTTGAGACAAATAGTTTCATATAATGAAGAAGAAGTTTTAAAATATATTAAAAATACTACATTAAACTATAATGTTATTTGTTTTAAAGAAAATTTTCCTTTGGAAGATGTCTATGAAAGAATTAGACAAATGTTACCTTTAGGAAGTAAAATGATAAAAGATGTTTTAACAGATACTTATATTTTTAAATATGATGCCAATGGTCATGTTAAAGGAAAATTGGTTGATTATATCGAAGTAATTACCTTAGCAGACTCAAATGAAATAATTAAAATGTATCCTTATGAAAATAGAGAAAAAAGGAATTTTACAGATTTAAATCCTAATTTGGATGAAGTATCAAGAATAAGAAGAATTAGTCAAATTGAAAAATTTAACCAAAGGTATAATAGAAAATAAAAAAAATCAAATAAATTAAAATTTGATTTTTAAAAGTTAGTTAAAGAATAATCAGAGAATAAATTGTTTATTTTTTCTACTAATTCAGTTATTGCTTCTGATTTCAAAAAGTTTTCGGTTATTTGTTCATGGTCTTTTTCTGTTAGTTTATTATAAGGTATAGAATTTGTGGTTTCAATATCCGCAATATCTTCATTGTATTTTTTTGCAGTATTAATATTAATTGTTATATTCGGTTGGTTATTGTTAAAAGTTATTTCTAAAGAATATTTTTGTTTATTTTTATTAATTATTGAACCATTTACTGTTCCTATTTTGGCAATATTAATAGAATAATTAAGTTTGTTAGTATTATCTTTAATAATAAAAATTGAATAATTTTGATTATTTATTTCAAAAGCTTTAAATTCTTTTTTATAGCTTTTTGTATAAATAGAAATGGTATAATCATCGGTAGTTTTAATATCACCTTTTATTATTTCTTCTAAATGGTTTTTGATGTTAGATGAATTCTTTTTAGTTAGATTAGATAGACTAGAAATAAATTTATTAGTATTTAAGGATTTAGCAATATCTATAGCGATAAGTTTTTGATTATCTTTATTCATATTCAGAGTATTTTTGGTTAGACTTACTTTTTTATTATTTATAGTAAGAGAAGTTTTTTCACTTTTAAAATATTTATTTTTTAGAGAATTTTTTAATGAATTTTCAATTTCACCTAAAACTATATTTAAGTCTTGACTATGGTTGTTATTAAATAATTCGTTATAATTTTCTAGAGGAATTTCGATAAATTTATCAAATATTTTATCTAAATAGATAAAAGCTTTTTTTTCATTAGCATATAAATTAGCTTTTAGTAAATCTTTGTTTTGATAGGAGGGATTTATTCTTAAGTTAATTTTATTATTGTTATAATCAATACCATAATCTAATTTTAAATTTAAATCATTAATAATACTATATAATTTATTATTTTTATCATCTATATTAACGTTAATTCCAAAATTTCCTGTAATTGTTTTGATTTCGTTATTAGAATTTTTATTTAATATTTTAAATACTTTATTTATAGAGGCATCAAAAACCTTTTTAGGAGTTGCTAAATTGGCTATTTTGGTAATAGTTAGGATGATTATTAAAACGCTTAAAACAAACAAAGCAATTATTTTTCTATCTTTGAACTTATTTTCTTTTGTTATTTTTGTAGATTCCATTTGGAATTCCTCCTTTTTATAAATTAATCATATCATATTTATTTTATTAAAAGGAGAAAATTTGTATTATAATAAAAAATGAAAGAGAGAGTTTTATGTTAAAAAGAGTAGAACATGAATTATTACCAATATTTGATAAGAATTCTAAAGTTTTAATTTTAGGAACAATTCCTAGTGTTAAGTCAAGAGAAGTTAAGTTTTATTATGGGCATCCTCAAAATAGATTTTGGAAAGTATTAGCTAAATTATTTGATGAAGAAATAGATAATAGAAAAGAATTTTTATTAGAACATCACATTGCTTTATGGGATGTTTTAAAAAGCTGTGAAATAGATGGTTCAAGTGATAGTAGTATAAGAAATGAAATACCTAATGATATTTCATATATATTAGAAAAAAGCTCAATAAAAGTGATATTTACGACCGGAAAAACGGCTCATAAATATTATGAAAAGTATTTTAAGGATAAAATAGAATTATTAGAGATTAATTTACCAAGTACTTCTCCAGCTAATCAACGAATTAAAGAAGATGAGTTAATGGAAAAGTATAGGGTAATATTAGAATATTTGAAATAAAAAATTTCTGTTCTTAAGAAAGATGATAAATGCTATAATCTAAATAATAGAAAGAGGGAATCAAAGATGAAATTAAAAAGTTTTAAGAAGAATAAGAAATTAAAGAAAACCCTCCTAGCACTAGGATTAACAGC
>CAOLUI010000057.1:0-212 GCA_948479395.1 uncultured Bacilli bacterium
ATATAATTTTATAAAGAGGTGTTAAAAATGTTTTGTGAGAATTGTGGAACAAAATTAGAAAATAATGAAAAAGTTTGTAAGTCTTGTGAAACAAAAAATAAAGAAGGATATAATCTAAAAATATCTCGTCCCGGAAAAATTATGGGTTTTGCGGTTAAACTTCATATTACGGTTGATGATACTGAATTTGATCTAGCTGCAAACGATGAAAA
>CAOLUI010000057.1:232-2887 GCA_948479395.1 uncultured Bacilli bacterium
AAGTGAAGGGATTCATACTGTTAAATATAATATCTGGTGTCGAAGGGAACATGAAGTAAATGTAAAAATAGAAAAAGATAAAATTTGTGAAGTGATATTTAAATATGATGCTTTATGGGGCGGATTTAAAATTTCTAAAAAATCAATTTTATAATCTATACAATTTTGTATAATTTTTTCTTGCTTTTTTAATTCGGGGGGGGGGTATAATATTATATATACTTAATTATTAAATAAGTGCTATAATGCTTTTAGGAGGAGTTTAAATGTTAAAAGTAGAAAATGTGACAAAATATTATGGTTCTAATTTAGCTGTCGATAATTTATCATTTGAAGTAAAAAGTGGTGAAATATTCGGTTTATTAGGAGTTAATGGAGCTGGTAAAACCACCACATTCCGAATGATTATAGGTCTTCTTGATAAATCTAGTGGTAATATAACCTTAAATGGTAAACCAATAAATTATGATGTTACGGATGAAATTGGCTTTTTAACAGAAGAAAGAAGCCTACTTACTAAATTAACCGTTCAAGAACAAGTTATTTATTATGGAATATTAAAAGGAATGAAAGAAAAAGACATTTTAGAAAAGTTAGATATATGGTTAAAAAGATTTAATATAAGTGAATATAAAACTCGTAAAATAAAAGAATTATCCAAAGGGAATCAACAAAAAGTTCAATTCATTACTGCAATTATTAATGAACCCAAACTACTTATTTTAGATGAACCATTTTCTGGTTTAGATCCTATAAATGTGCAACTTTTTATGGATGTTATTGTAGAATTAAAGAAAAAAGGAACTAGCATTATTTTTTCTTCTCATCGAATGGAACATGTTGAAATGTTTTGTGAAAAATTGGTGGTATTAGTGCATGGTAAAAGTGTTTTAGCTGGAGAATTAAAACAAATCAAAAAAGATTATCGAAAAAAAAATATTCATATAGTTGCCGAAGAAGTTGATCTAAAAAAATTATCTAAAGTAAATGGCGTTGTTGATGTTATTAATAATGAAACTGAAATAATTGTTAAACTGGCTAGTGATGAAAATATCAATGATGTTTTTGAATTTATTAAGCACTGTAAAGAAGTAACAAAATTTGTCGTTGAAGATGCTACATTAAATGAAATATTTTTAGATAAGGTAGGGGTTTTATATGAAAACTAAATTAAATTTTTTAATTAAACAAAGCTTAAAAAAGAAAATGGATACTAAATGGTTTAAAGTTGCTAATATAATTATTATAATTTTATTAATCGGCGTTGTTAATATTGATCGTGTCATAAGTTTTTTTGGCGGCGATTTTCAAGATACAACTAAAGTTTATGTTATAGACGAAGTAGGATCTTTTAAATTGTTAAAAGAAAATTTTGATAATATAGCTCAATCTTTAGAAGATTTAGGAAATTATGAATTAGAAGAAAGTCACAAATCAATTGCTGAATTAAAAGAAAACTTAGAAAAAGAAAAATCCATTATTTTAAATTTAAAACCTTCAGATGAAAATTATTTAGAAGCTGATACTTATAGTTTTGATCCGATTGGAATGGTTACAGAACAAGTTTTTCAAATGAGTCTTAATAATGTTAAAAGTACTTATGTTTTAAATAAAAGTGGCATGAGTGAAGCAGAAATTGCTGCTCTTACTAGTAATGTTTCTTTAAATAAGAATGTAACTAATCCTGATTTAGACGAAAATGCCGAAGGTAAAGATATTTTATCAAGTGGCTTAATTGTTGTTTTAATAGTTCCTTTCTTTTTACTTATTACCATGCTTACCCAAATGATAGGGGCTGAAATTAATGATGAAAAAGCTACACGAGGAATGGAGATAATTATTTCTAATGTTTCGCCGAAAGTTCATTTTTTATCCAAAATTATTTCTTCGACGTTATTTGTTTTAGTTCAAGCTGGAGTTTTAATATTTGATATTGTTGTTGCTCTTCTAATTAGAAAATTATTAGGCTCTACGGGAGTAAGTAGCGAAGTAACAGGATTTATTTCTGAGACTTTAAATACTGTGCAAAAGACAGGAGTATTAGATTTACTAATAAAAGGAGCTCCAATTATAATTATTTTATTCTTATTTAGTTTCTTAGCTTATGCTATTGTAGCAGGAGTTCTAGCATCAATGACAACTAATATTGAAGATTACCAACAACTTCAAACACCACTCATGATTATTTTAATGGTTGGTTATTATATTGCCATTATGGCCTCAGCCTTCGAAGGTGCTTTATTTGTCAAAATTATTGCTTACATTCCCATGCTTTCATTCTTAATTGCCCCAGTAATTTACCTTTTAGGACAAATAACAATTTTTGAACTATTTTTATCTACAGCCATATGTGGAATTGTAACATATCTTTTCTTCCATTTTGGCTTACGTATATATAAAGTTGGAATTTTAAATTATTCTAGTCAAAATTTATGGAAAAAAATCTTTAAATCAATTAAAGAAAAGTAATTTTAAAAACTTGTGAAAACAGGTTTTTTTAATTTAATAATTTATTAAAAAATTCTATTGAGAAGAAATATGATAAATGCTATAATCTAAATAATAGAAAGAGGGAGAAAAAATGAAATTGAAAAATTTTAAGAAGAATAAGAAATTAAAGAGAACCCTCCTAGCACTAGGATTAACAACTATCCT
>CAOLUI010000058.1 GCA_948479395.1 uncultured Bacilli bacterium
TTATAATTAATTATTTCTATTTTCATTCTATTCAGCTGCAGATACTATTTTTATTAATTACACTCACTTGTTCTTTGAACTTTTGTTTTTATAACATGTTTGGTATAGAATTGTTATGCAGAACTTTTGTTTTTCTGAAATAATTTTTATTGGTTTCCTTTACCTCTTTTTAACTATCTTTTGCCACCTCAATACAAGACCTATATTGTCTTTTTGATGTACGCTTCTGTTTGTTTTTCTGGTCTCACCATCCTTTCTCTATTTTTCGGACCTTTCCCTTTAATCCGATATACTTCCAGATATGAATTAGATCATATTTTTTATGGATTTTTGATATCATTTACTTTCTATAAAATTTTTTACTTCATCAGATTTATATTAATTTACTTTTCATTTTCTTTTACATAATTTGTTACTTGTTTTTTAGTAGGTCTTTTTACTACAATTTTTCTTGTTAATTTTAAGGTATACTTTTTTATCATTTATTATTTATTATTTCCTCATAAAAATTTTTAAAATTTATTTTCTCTTTTGTTATACTATATATTACTTATTTTAATTTCTAATCATAATAGAGATTTCTCATTAATTAATTATAATACTTTCTATTTTTCTATTTATTTAAATATTTTTTATTATATTTTCTATTTTTTCTTTTTTACTTCTATTTCTTTGTTATTTTATTCATTTTTATCCTTATAACTATCTTTTTTATTTAATAAATTATTTTTATTATTTTATTTATTTAAATTAATTTCAAATTTTTTATTTATTTTTAATATTCCTGGTTAATTCTTTTTTATTTATTTAAAATTAATATTTATATTTAATTTATTTTTATCTATTTTTATAAAATATTTTATCTTAATATATTTTATTTAATTTATTTTAAGGAATCTTCATTTTAATAATCATTTTATTACTTATTATATTATTTATTTTACTTTTATAGCTTTGCTTTTTTTATAAAAGATTAATGTAACTTTTGATAATAAATTAATTATAATTAATTATTTCTATTTTCATTCTATTCAGCTGCAGATACTATTTTTATTAATTACACTCACTTGTTCTTTGAACTTTTGTTTTTAGAACATGTTTGATATAGAATTGTTATGCAGAACTTTTGTTTTTCTGAAATAATTTTCATTAATTTCCTTTACCTCTTTTTAACTATATTTTGCCACCTCAATACAAGACCTCTATTGTCTTTTTGATGTACGCTTCTGTTTGTTTTTCTGGTCTCACCATCCTTTCTCTATTTTTCGGACCTTTCCCTTTAATCCGATATACTTCCAGATATGAATTAGATCATATTTTTTATGGATTTTTGATCTCATTTACTTTCTATAAAATTTTTTACTTCATCAGATTTATATTAATTTATTCCTCATTTCTTTTTTACATAATTTTTTACTTGCTTTTTAATGGCTCTTGTCTTTACACTTTTTCTTGTTAATTTTAATGTATATTTTTTATCATTTATTCTTCATTTTTACTTATTCTTTCCTCATAAAAATGTTTAAAACTTTCGTTGATATTTTGTTATAATATATATTATTTATTTTAATTTTCAATAATAATAGATAATTCTTGTTAATTAATTATAATATTTTTTATTTATTAAATATTTTTTATCATATTTTCTATTTTTTCTTTTTTACTTCTATTTCTTTATTAATTTATTTTTATCCTTTATAAATTTTCCTTTTAATTATTTTTATTTAATAAATTAATTTTATTATTTTATTTATTTGAATTTAATACTTATATTTAAATCCTTTTTATTTATTTTTATAAAATATTTTATTTAATTTACTTTAATAAATTTCTTTATTAATAATTAACTTATTATTGATTTTTATTTTTTAGTACTTTCCATTAATATTATAAAATTTAATTTATTTTAATAACTTTTTTATAATAATTATCTTATTACTTTTTTACATCTTGCTTTTCTTATTTTTTATTATCGAAATCTATCTATTTTAATTATAAATTTATTATAGTTGATTACTTCTATTTTTTGTTGTTTTATTTCAGATAATATTTATATGTCTCTCGCTTACTTATTCTTTAAACTTTTTTTTAAATCACGCTCATCATTATTTTGTTCCACAGAATATTTGTTTTTTAAAAATAATTTTTATTTGTCTTTTTTTTACATTCTTTTCCTCCATTAAATTTCTTCGAATAATCTCATACTTGTCTTTTGGGTCCGTCTTTTTCTCTATTTTACTATTGCTCTTATCTTCTCTCAGAATTTCAGACCTTTTCCTTTAATCCGATATATTTTTAACCATTAATTTAGATTATCTTTATTCATATTTATATATTTTTATTTAAACCTCTCAGAATTTTATTATTATAATTTCATATGCAAACTTTTTTTGCTGTAGTTTTCATAATCTGTTTCTCTATTTTTTAATACCTTTTTTATCGTTCATTTTATTATACTTTTTTTTTTATTTATTTTTATTTACTATTTGCATTTTTTTTCATACTTTGTTTTTTTACTATTCTTTATAGTATGAATTTTTCATAACTTATTTATAATATTTTTATATTTTTTTACTCCTAATTCTTTACTAATCTTTTATTTTTTATCTTATATATATAGTTAAAAAAAATCTTCCATTCAATTATAATTTACTTTTTAATAA
>CAOLUI010000059.1 GCA_948479395.1 uncultured Bacilli bacterium
AAAACACGTTTATTTAAAAGCGTGTTTTTTAATTTTAAGTTCAATATAATAGAAGTCATTGATTAAAGAAATTTTTTCTTCAATTAAGTTGTTTCGGTGAAGAGAGAATAATCCTAATCCACTTCCACGATTTTTTGTAGAGTAGTACTTATCTCCTAATTCATCAATATCAATATTGTTTGTGTAGTTATTTCCTATTTTAATATAAATGTTCTTTTTATTTTCATATAATTCTAATGTTATTATGGGATTTTCTGTTTCAATACTTGCTTCTATTGCGTTATCTAAACATATACCAATTGATTCTGATATACTATTAAATTCTTTGGGATTTAATTTTATAAAAGGATCATTTTTTAGTTTATTTTCTATTATTACATTTATTTTTATATTGTATAGTTTTTCAGCTACAATTCCTTTTATTCCTTGAGGTAAGTTATATAGATTATTATTTTTTATGCTAAATGTAGTTTCCTCTTCTAATAAATCATCTATTAAGGCTTTTATTTTTTTATTTCCATATACTTTCATTCCAATTAGTTTGTTTTTTATATTATGTTTATATATTTTGTATTCATCTAAAAATTGTCCATATTTTTCATTGTATTCTATTAATCTTTTATTTGATTCTTCTAAAAATTCTTCCTTTGTTTTTGCTTTTATTATCATGAAAAATAATATTGCAAATATTATTACTAAAATTATTATTAATCTTACTGAATTATCTGTTGCATAATTATCAAGATTTAATATTCCTATTATAGTCATGGTGATGAATATTATATATAAAATATTTGATACATCTGAATTGGTTTCGAAAAAGTATAGTATTTTTTTCAATATTTTATTAATTATTGGTATGGAAATAATAATATAATTAGGAATTATTATAACGAGGGACATTATTATTTTTTGATATGTTAAATCTTTTAATTTTTCACTACTATTTAATATTCCAATTATGGATAATAAATTAGTGATTGATATTTCAATTAGCATTATTGTTATATATATTAAAATATAACTTATTATTGTTTTTTTAGAATTTAATTTATAAAGTACTTTAAAGTTTATATACATTACTATCGATATTAAGAAAAATCTAATTATTATATTTTGAAATATATTACATACGTATATTAATAATGCTATTAATAATATTGTTATCATTGTTTTTATATTTATATTAATTTTTTTATTGTTAATTTTTTGAAAACTAAAATTATAGTTCATATTACCTATAAATATAACTATTAAATATGGTAATATTTCAGCTAATTTTTTCATTTATTTTATCTATTTCCTTTTTATACTTCTTGGATAGCATATTTATTTCTTCTCCTGTTTCTAATATAAAACTTCCTTTGGACCAATTATAGTATTCAACTTTTTCGGTATTTACTATACATGCTCGATGTACTAATTTGAATCTATTATCTAAGTATTTTAAAGCTTCTGTTACATTTAGATTTAGTGTGTATTTTCTTTTTTCGGTATTTATTATTAATTTTCTTGTTTCTTTGTCTCTACATATATGGGTGATGGATTTATAAAATATTTGAACATCTACGTTTCTATTTTTGTATTTAAACATCTTTTTATCAAAGTCTTTTTTATATATTATGGCTAAATCCTTTTTTAAACGACTTTCTAAATGATGAAATTTTTCTATAAAGTCAAATATTTCATATACACTTCTATATGCTGTTTCAAACATTTTGTCATGGCTTGTTATAAATATTATTTCACTTTCCCAGTCATTTTTATCTCTTATGTATTTTGCTATATCTATTCCATTTACTTTTCCTTCTAATTCTATATCCATTATATATATTTTTCTTTCACTTTCTTCTTTTATTATTTCTTTTAATTTATTGGTAAATTTTGTATGTACTTCTATTTTTATTTCTTCTCTTCCTAATTTTATCTCTTTTAAAATCTTTTTTAGTTCTTTTTGCATTTCTTTGTCGTCTTCTACTATTATTATTTGTATCATTCTCTCACCGTCATATCGTTTACTATTTGCGATTATATCATATTTTCTTACTTTTTTATACCTTTTATT
>CAOLUI010000060.1 GCA_948479395.1 uncultured Bacilli bacterium
CGTTAAATAAAAACTAAAGTGCACAATTGCGTGCATGAATGTTTGGAAAAGTGTAGTTTCAATAAAAACTGCACTTTTTCAAACATTTTAGAAGAAAAAATATATTAAAAGTTTAACAAAATGATAAAAATGTGATATATTGTGAGATGTCAAAGGATTTTATCCCACGACAAAAAGGCAGAATATGCATCATTTTTTAAAAGAAAGTGCACAGTTCTGTATGAATAAAGTATATTGGCAATTTATTTGTCAAAGTGATATTTATAAGTATGGTTATAAATATCTTTTTATTTTAATAAATCTTGATTTAGTTGAACCCCGTCAGGTTCAATATAATACATATTTAAAGAATTTAAAACTTGTTCATTACACAAAAACAGCATTGCCTTAAATGGACAATTATTATTTAAAGATTCTCTACATAAACTATTGATATGATTAGTAATAATATTACAGTCATTTTGTGTTAAATCCTTGAATGTTGTTTTTTTAGGCAGTATGTATCTAATAAATTCATGATTTTTTTCTATTCCTCCTTTTTGCCAAGAAGCAGAAGGATCACAATAAAATACTTTTGATAATAGTTCACCAGTTTGATGATTACATTCAATATTCAAAACATCATAGAATTCATGACCATTATCAGTAAGTATAACTTGAAATAATTTTTTATAATCATCTTCTGGTAGAGTTTGCTGTAAATATTCAAAAACTTTACTAACTTCATTGGTGGTTTGATTTTCAAGTAAAAACATAAGCATAAAGTTAGACTTTCTCCAAAATAAAGTAAGAATACATTTAGAGTCTGATTTCAATCCCTCAACAGTGTCCATTTCAACAATATTTAAATTAGGATTTTTGCTTGTATATTCAATAAAATCTTCATATTTTCGATTAATAAGAATTTCTCTTTCTTGTCTAGTCCTACGTTTATTATTTTTTCTTTTTTTATATTTAACAATTCTTGGAAAATCTAAGGGACCAAATTCAAAAACACCATTATTAATATAATTGTAAAATGATACTTTAGAAAAATTTAAAATTTCAGGATGATTAATATATAAATGATTAGTAGTTTGTCCTTTTTTTACAAGAGGGGTAATAATTTTATTAATATTGAATATTTCTTCTTCAGTTAAATTAATGCCTTGTCTACAACTACTAATTAATTCTTTATAAGAATCATTTGCTTTTCTAGCATAATAAGTATATCTTTCTTTTCTGCATCCACTTCTTGACTTGCATCCATTACAAACATGTGGAGATTTAGATAATTTATTGCAAGAGTAATCTTTATTTTTATCATTATAACAATTATTCCAATTACTTGGTTTATAATAAACTTTGTTTCTATCAATCTCCCTTAAAACAGTAGAGTGAGATTTTTTTATTTCTTTTGAGATTTGATTAATACTTTTTCTAGTATTTAATCCATCTTCTATATTTTTTCTATCTTCGTAAGAGAGATGACAATAATTTGTCATATAACTTTTCCTCCTTCAAATGACAAATAAATTGCTTGAAGGATATTATATACCTTTTACAAAATTAACTGCACAACAATTGTGCACTTTCAAATTTATATTACA
>CAOLUI010000061.1 GCA_948479395.1 uncultured Bacilli bacterium
ATTCTTGAACTGTGTTATAATTATTTATATCAAAATCAATATACATTTCTTTCTTTAACCAACCGTTTTTAGATTCAATAACAGGGTTATCAGTTGGAGTACCTGCTCTTGACATAGAACGAGCAATGGAGAAACCTTTAAGTATATTGTTAAAACTGCGAGAGGAATATACTTTACCTTGATCTGTGTGGAAAATGGTTTCAAGGTTTTTATATCCTCTTTTTATTTTGTTTTCTAGCATATTATTAAGAGCAAATCTATGATTACTTACATTAGAACCATGTTTGGATTCTCTAACATCTGACCCAACAATTTCATTATTAAAAACATCTAAATAAAATGTCCAATCATAACACTGCTTTTTAAACCAAAATGTTGTGGTATCTGATACTACTTTTTCAAAAGGTCTAGAGGCATTCCAATCTCCTTTTATCAAATTAGGATATTTTATTGATTCTTCTCCTGGTTTGATAGATTTATATTTATAATGTTTTGCTTTAGATTTTATATTTAAAGCTTTACACACTTTATGAACTAAATTATCAGATACACACCAACCAGTTTCTCTTAAAATTAAAGTATTGATTCTATGATAACCATAACTTGGTTTTCTCCTATGTATATCAGTAATTAAATCTTTTAATTGTAGTCTATCAATTTCATATTGGTTTAATTTGTCTAAATTATTTAACCATTTGTAATATCCACTTCTAGATATATTCATACATTCGCATAACGATTTTATATTAAACTCTTTACTTAATTTAAGAACAATTTCAAATTCATTTTCCTTTATTTCTTGAATGTTACAACTGAACCATCCCCTTTCACTATGTAGCCTTTTTTTAATCGTTCATTTTCAATTCTTAATTTCATATTTTCATATTCTAATTTTTCTATCTCTGTTAAATTGTTTTTCCTACTATATTTAGATAATGGATTGCCAGGCTTTTTAGTGTTTTCTAATCCATTTTCTCCTAATTCTAAATATTTTTGAATCCATCTATTTAGCATTCCATTAGAAATGTTTTCACTATCTGAAACTTGTTTACTTGATAATCCATCTAGCAAAACACGATTAACAATTCTTAATTTTTCTTCCTTGCTCCAATACTTATTTTTTCCTCCTTTAGGTCTACCTTTTTTATTCATAATCAATTCTCCTTTTTTTATTTCATTATATCAAAAAAAATGAAAGTAAACACTTTCTTTTTTTGTGTCTACTTTCATTTTACAACTTCAGCCAAGATTTTGGCGGTTCTCCTTTTCTCTATGTTAGGTGGTAAATATAATACGAAGGAATGCAAATAATAACAAATGACAAGGATAAAATACGTAGAAGAAATATTTAGATTTTTTTCCTTGTTTTCCGTTATACAAAAGAATCGGAACAATGGCAAGGCTGGTAAACAAACAAAGAAGTATATTGGGATAATAGAAATTGGTTTGTAAAAAACTTGGGATAAATTTCACTATGGTAAGCCCCAAAAAAGCAACTACCATGCCAATTTTATGGTTACGGAGCACATAAAATAGA
>CAOLUI010000062.1 GCA_948479395.1 uncultured Bacilli bacterium
TAAAATGAAAGTGGACACAAAAAGTCTACTTTCATTTTTTGTGTTAAAATAATAGTATAAGGAGGAATAATTATGCCAAGAATTAGAAAAGGACCAAATAGATATTGGTCAAAGGACGAGAAATTAAGAATAATTAAGCGTGTAGTTATTGATGGTGAATCTGCACGTCAAGTTGCACTTAATGAAGATATTTCATCTGGTATGTTAAAAAATTGGATAAAAAAATATTTACTGAATGGTGAAGATTCTCTAGAGAATAAAAGAAAACCAGGGAATCCTTTAATTAAGTACTCTAGAAGGAAAGAATTAACACCATTAGAACAATTAGAATATGAAAATATGAAGTTAAGAATTGAGAATGAAAGATTAAAAAAAGGTTACATGATGAAAGGAGATGGTTCAGTTGTAATATACAAAAAATAAAGGAATATGAATTCCAAATTGTCTTGAAATTAAGCAAAGAGTTTAACATTAAATCTCTATGTGAATATATGAAAATATCTAGAAGTGGTTACTACAATTGGTTAAAGAATAAAGATAAATTAAATGTATATGAGAAAGATAGATTAGATTTAAAAGAAATAATTGAAGATATTCATAGTAGAAAACCAAGTTATGGTTATCGTAGAATTAATGCTAAAATTCTTCAGGAGACTGGTTGGAAAGTTTCTGACAATCTTGTACATAAAGTATGCAAATTGAATAATATTAAATCCAAAGCAAGGCATTACAAGTATAAGAAACCAGGAGAAGAATCAATAAAATATGAAAATTTGATAAAAGGAAATTGGAAAACTTCTAGACCTTTTGAAAAAATTGTGTCAGATACAACTAAAATATGGTTTAAAAGAAAACCTTATGATTGGACATTCTACTTAGATATATATAATAACGAAATTGTTGGATATGATGTAAGAGAATCAAAATTTGGAAATGGAACTCTTAACCATAGAGCAGCATTAAAATTAATGCTTGAAGAAAAAATAAAAAGAGGATACAAAAACCTTGAGACAATTTTCCACACCGATCAAGGATCTGTATACTCTTCTCTATCATTCAATAAAACATTTGATAATACTTCTATCATCCGTTCAATGTCTAAAGCTGGAACTCCTACTGATAATCCAGTTATAGAATCTAAAAATGGATGGCTTAAGAAAGAAATGTATATTGATTTTGATATAAATAATTATAACACAGTTCAAGAATTTATAGAAGATATAGTAAAGGATAATAATGAATATAGACCAAGTTTTGCATTAAATTATAAAACCCCAATTGAATATAGAATCCAATCAGGGTTTAATTAAGTTTTTTGTGTCTACTTTTTATTGACAAATTCATATTTAACTACTGGATTTTATTTTTTAATATAAATAGTTTTGTGGGTTTTGCGCGGTTCCATTTACACGAATTTCTAGGTGTAAATGGTTTCCGGTAGAACGTCCTGT
>CAOLUI010000063.1 GCA_948479395.1 uncultured Bacilli bacterium
AGGGCAAAAAGGGAATAAGGAAGCGTCCAGAGTATTATAAAAACAATACAATAAACTTGCTTTATTAAAAAAAAATCAAAAAAGAATTGAAAAGTGAGAAAATTACTACACGCAAAAAAGATTTTCTTGCTTTTTTAAGTGTTTGAGTTAAGTTTCCGAACTCAGATATCATAAAGTTTGAAAGAAAGAGGAATTCTAATATAAATAATGGAATTGAAAGCACGTTTAAAAAGAGTCAAACCTAGGTTGAATAAAGACATAATTCTTTTCTTAACTTTTTTGCCATCAATCAAATAATTTTTGTGAGATTCAATTTTAACATTCTTATAACAATTAGTATTCTTAGAAAAATCTACGCCTAAAATAGTTAAGTAAGTAATACAAGTACAAACACAAGTATACATAGTAGTAAAAGAATCTAAAGAAGAATTGGATATTTTTTCTAAATTAAAACCATTTGATTTTTGAGCTTTAAACATACATTCAATAGAGCCGAAGCGATAAGAATAACATTTTAAAGCTTTAGAAGTATTACCATTAGTAGCAATAATCCAAGGGTCTTTAGTATCATAAGTACTAGAATAAACAACATTAGTTTTAAAGTGATCGTTAGTAATAAAAACATTATGATGAATAACAGAATGATATTTACGATGTTTTAATTTTTTGGCTTTAATTTTAGAACCATTTTCAAAATAAACCCAAATATTACCTTTTAGCCTAACACAATAAGTATGGCCCAAAGAATCAATAAAATCAAGAATTTTAGAAGAACCAAACCATCTATCGGCAAGAAAAACTAGTTTAAAATCAGTATTTTTAAAAAGAGAAGAAACAGAGGAAATACCATCTTTAATAGATTTAAATTTAAAAGCATCATTATTGGAATAATTTTTAAAACATTTAAACCAAATAGGAATACCAAAAGAGCCTATGCGCATAGTAAACATAAGAACAGTGTAATTATGTTTAGAAAACATATGATCAAAAGTAATATAAATAAATTTATCAGGATGTTTAGATTTAAAAGAAGATAAAATGTAAGTAATAAATTTGTGATAAAATAAATAAGGGTTAAATAATTTATTAGAAAAGAATCTCCTAATTCTTTTAGAAACAGAGTCAAATTGAATAGAAGAGAAATAATCTTTTAATACTTTAGCGATATCAGAAGGAACACAAGATTCAGAGATAATCATACCAAAGATAATAAAAGGAAGAATATTAAGATGAGATTTTCTAATATCAGGGATAGCTTTTAAAAAAAATTTAGTAAAACCACTTGTTAAGTGAAGTTGAGTATTATATAATTTATTCATTGTACAACCGCCTTTGTTTTATGTTTTGCAATAATATTATAACAAAAACTGGTTGTACAAAAAACATGAAAAAAACGTGTTATAAGAGAAGTTTTA
>CAOLUI010000064.1 GCA_948479395.1 uncultured Bacilli bacterium
GATGTTTTTAGTGTAACAAAACAAACAAATGAGATAGCTTTTACTATAAATGGAAGTAAATATAAAAATACTTTTCCCACAAAAGAAAGTGGTTTAAAGGCCAATAACGTAGTATGTAAAGATGGAGTTACAGCGGAGTGGAATAATGAGTTATGGGGACTAGTAAATATAAATTCCAATAATAATTCAGAAATAAGTTGCAATGTTGATTTTACATATGAAGGAACGCTTGTAGATTATGTCAAAATGATGGCTAATTATTCCGATGAGTTAGTAGAAGATGATTATGGTAATTTAAGATATATCGGTGCTAATCCAAATAATTATGTTCAATTTAATGGAGAATTATGGCGAATAATAGGAGTAATGAAAGATATTGAAAATGCTGATGGAAGTAAGAATGACAAAGTTAAATTGATAAGAAGTGATAGATTGGGTAATTATTATATGGATTATAAAACAAATGGTATGGGTTCATCAACAAGTGAATATGGAAGTACTGATTGGAGTGATAGTCAACTAATGATGATGTTAAATCCCAAAGGTAGGGTTCCAAGTAATTACACGATTGATGGTGGATATGTAAAAGATGTAAACAGAAGAGCTATATATCAAAATCCAGGAAGGTATTGGACGAGATCAGGTTATGCATATGTTCCTAAAAAAGTAACTATATCAGAGCAATATTATAATAGTAATCACATTGATTTTAGCTCTACAGGATTAACTGAGGAAGCCAGAAATATGATAAGTACATCAATTTGGAATTTAGGTGGAAGTGATTCATCTGAGAAAAAAACAAGTGAGTTCTATTCATTAGAAAGAGGAAGTAAAGTATATAGTGGAAGACCAACTAAATGGATTGGAGAAGTAGGATTAATGTATGCAAGTGATTATGGATATGCGACAAGTGGTGGGTCTACAACAGATAGAAGTACCTGTTTAAATACAAGTTTAGGCAGTTGGATAGGAAGTAGTGTAAGTGATTGCAAAAATAACAATTGGTTATATAATAGTAAATATGGGCAATGGACTTTATCAATGAAACAAAATACAGATTCAGTTTTTGTAATATATGATACTGGATTTGTATCTTCATTAAATCCAGCTTCAAGTTATAATAGTGCTTCTCCAACAGTATATTTGGATTCGAATTTAAAAACTATAAATAATAGTAATGGAGCTAGTGATTCACCATTAACTTTGAAAGTTGAATAAAAATAAATGAATTTTCTTTAGAAGACTCGTTTTATTGAAAAAATGTAAAAATTATTTTATTTATTAACGATCTTGCAATTTCTGAATAACTTCACTTATCCTGTAAAAAATTAAATATTTTTTATTTTAATGTAAATAAAAT
>CAOLUI010000065.1 GCA_948479395.1 uncultured Bacilli bacterium
TGAAGTTGTCAACCAAAAGTAGACACTAAAAAAGTATTATTGAAAACCTAGTTGGGTTCTATACTCAACTGGGTTTTTATATTGTAATGCAAAACTTGGTCGATAATTGTTATTATCCCAAACAATATCATTAATAAATTCTTGTACTGTGTTATAATTATTTATGTCAAAATCAATATACATTTCTTTTTTAATCCAGCCATTTTTTGATTCGATTACTGGATTATCTGTTGGGGTACCAGCTCTAGACATAGATCTAGTTACTTTATAAGAATTAAATATATTGTTAAATGACACTGAGGAATATACGGCTCCTTGATCAGTGTGAACAATGGTTTCAAGGTTTTCGTATCCTCTTTTTATTTTGTTATTTAACATATTATTTAATGCTTCGCGATGGTTCAAAACACCATTCCCACACATTGATTCTCTTACATCATAACCAACTATTTCATTATTAAAAACATCTAAATAGAATGTCCAATCATATTTCTTTTTCTTAAAGTAGAATGTTGTTGTATCTGATACTATTTTTTCAAATGGTCTAGATGTATTCCAATTATATCCAATTATGTTTTTGTACTTAATTGATTCTTCCCCAGGTTTTTTGTATTTATAATGCTTTGCTTTCGATTTAATTTTTAGTATTTTACATACTTTGTGAACTAAATTGTCAGATACAACCCAACCTGTTTCATCTAATATAATCTTTCTAATTCTATGATATCCATAACTAGGTTTTCGTTTATGAATATCTTCTATTAATTTTCCCAAATCTTTTCTGTTTATTTCATATCGATTTAATACATCTTTATTTTGTAACCACTTATAATATCCTGATCTTGATACTTTTAATATTAAGCATAAAGATTTTATATTATAGTCCTTACTTAATAGTTCAATTATTTCATATTTAGTCTGCGTTACTTCATGAATTTTACATACGTACCATCTTCTTTCATTAGGAATCCTTTTTTTAACATTTCATTCTCGATTCTTAATTTCATATTTTCATATTCAAGTTGTTCTTCTTTTGTGAGATTCTTTTTGTTAGAATATTTAGATAATGGATTCCCAGGCTTCTTTTTAGGTGTTAATCCATTTATGCCGTTATTTCGATATGCCTTTATCCAATTATAAATCATGCCACTATTTAAACCCATTTCACGAGTAATATCATGAGTACTTTTTTCCATATCTAAAACAGGCTTAATTATTTTATATTTTTCTTCTGCAGTCCATTGTCTATATTTTTGACCTTTATTCGCCATTTTATCAACTCCTTTATTAAATTATATCAAAAATAAAAGTATACACTTTTTTTGTGTACACTTTTATCTTACAACTTCA
>CAOLUI010000066.1 GCA_948479395.1 uncultured Bacilli bacterium
ACTACAATTAGAAATGTGAGATTCGTTTTTAGAAACGGGAATCAAAAAATCTTTCCTTTCTTTTTGGATAAAATTAGAGTAGAATAAAATTAGATACTATTTATTTAATAGAACATATATTCTAAGAGGTGTTTATGTCAGTAGAATTTTTAAAAAATATTTATTCTGAATTATTGCAGCAGAAATCAGAACTGGAATTGGAACAAAATAATATTGTAATAAAATTAAATGAAAATGAGAAATATATTAAAAGATTTAAAAAAGAAGAAGAGGAAAATTATGATGCATTTTCTCCCAGAAATCAAAATCAGGATTTAAAAAAGAAAATTGCTTCTTTTGAAAAAAAGAATCGTTTGTTTCTACAAAGAAAAGAAGAAATAAAAAAAGAGTTGACTGAGATTGATTTAAAAATTCAAGGATTTGATGCAGTATTTAAAGAAGAGAAAATGGTAAAGAGTTCTTTTAAGAAGAACGAAAAACAAAAGAAAAAGTTTCGTAAATTTCAGGAAACTTATATAAAAGACATTTCTTCTATTATTAATAAGTTGGAATTTTGTTCTCAATTAGTAGATGTAGATCCTGGTCGATGTAAATTGGAATTGTCTTCTTTGATTAAAATGCTTTCTGGAAAAATAGAAGATGATAGAAAAGTATCTGAAACAGGTGAGGAGGTTTTCTAAATGCCAATAATTCGATTCATGATTGTAGATGATCCTTCCATTATGAGAGAAGGATTGAAATTACTTTTAAATTTAGAAGATGGTTTTCATGTAGTTGGAGAATCAGATCATAGGATAGAATGCTTACATATGTTATCAGAATTAAATCCGGATATTCTTATTTTGAATCTCTGTATGTCAGAAAAAAGTGGATTTGATATTTTATCTAAGTTAAATCAAGATGCGAATAGAAAATTTAAAGTATTGATATTGACAGATAGTGATGATGTTCAATTTTTATCTAAATCAATGAAAATAGGTATTGATGGATATTTATTAAAATCTGCAAAAGTAGATGAATTAAAAAAGGCAATTTATTTTATTATGAAGGGAGAAACTTATATCCAATCAGACTTGATTTCGATTTTAAATGACAGGAATAAATATATCAATAAAGATATAGATAAGATTCATGAACTGACAAACAGAGAATTGGATGTTTTAAAAAATTTGACTGTTGGAATGTATAATAAAGAAATTGCTTTGAAATTAAATATTAGTGAGCGTACTGTAAAGAATCATATTTCCAGTATTTTTAAAAAAATTGGTGTTTCT
>CAOLUI010000067.1 GCA_948479395.1 uncultured Bacilli bacterium
CAATAAATTCTTGAACTGTGTTATAATTATTTATATCAAAATCAATATACATTTCCTTTTTAAGCCATCCATTTTTAGACTCAATAACTGGATTATCAGTTGGTGTTCCTGCTCGAGACATGGATCTTATTATAGAGGTATTTTCAAATGTTTTATTGAATGATAAAGAAGAGTATACAGAACCTTGGTCTGTGTGAAAAATTGTTTCAAGGTCTTTGTATCCTCTTTTTATTTTATTATCTAACATATTTTTTAATGCTTCTCTATGATTTAATGTATTGTTTCCATGTCTTGAATCTCTTACATCTGAACCTATAATTTCATTGTTAAATACATCTAAATAATATGTCCAATCATAACATTTTCTTTTAAACCAAAAGGTAGTTGTGTCTGATGTTACTTTTTCAAATGGTCTTTTGGAATTCCAATTTCCCTTTATTAAGTTTTCATATTTGATAGATTCTTCTCCTGGTAATTTATATTTGTAGTGTCGAGCTTTAGATTTTATTTTAAGGCATTTACAGACTTTATGAATTAAATTATCAGATACTATCCATCCAGTTGTTTTAAAAATTATTCTATTTATTCGTCTATATCCATAACTAGGCTTCTTATTATGTATTTCCTTAATTAGTTTTTCTAGTTCTAATCTATCAATTTCGTATCTATTTAATATTTCTTTGCTCTTTACCCATTTGTAATATCCACTTCTAGAAACATTCATATGTGCACACAATGATTTAACATTGAAATCTCTACTTAATGCTAATATTATTTCAAATTCATATTCCTTTATTTTTTGTACATTACATATGAACCATCTCCTTTCATCATGTAACCTTTTTTTAATCGTTCATTTTCAATTCTTAATTTCATATTTTCATATTCTAATTTTTCCATATCGGATAATTCTTTTCTTCTAGAATATTTCATAAGTGGATTACCTGGTTTTCTTTTATTTTCCAATATTTCCTCACCGTATTGTATATATTTTTTTATCCAATTTCTCAACATTCCACTAGAAATATCTTCATCTCTTGCAACTTGATGTGTTGATAATCCATCAACTAAGACACGATTTATTATCCTTAATTTTTCTTCTTTTGACCAATATCTATTTGGTTCTGTTCTGTTTCTTGGCATAAATTATCCTCCTATGAAATTATTTTAACACAAAAAATGAAAGCAGACTTTTTGTGTCTACTTTCATTTTACCACTTCATTATTATTTTGGTTCTTT
>CAOLUI010000068.1 GCA_948479395.1 uncultured Bacilli bacterium
GTCACGATAAGTTCTTTTAGATGTCATAGCATCAAATGTGTCTGCTACTGCTGCAATTCTAGCCATATATGGAATATCATTACCACTTAATTTGCTAGGATATCCTCTTCCATCAAATCTCTCATGATGATGTTTTACAATTGGAATAATATCTTGGAAAATAGAAGCATTACACAAAATGTGAGCACCAATAGAAGGGTGATTTTTAATTTCAGAATATTCATCATCTGTTAATTTTGCTTCTTTCAGTAAGATACTATCTGGAATACCAATTTTTCCAATATCATGGAATAATCCGCCGATTTCTAATGTTTTTAAATCCGCCTCAGATAAACCTAAATACTTTCCAATTAATACAGAAAAAGCAGATACTCTATCAGAATGGCCCCTAGTATATGGGTCTTTTGCTTCTACTGTATAACGTAAAGTTTCGATACTATCTAAGTATGCCTTTTCCAATTTTTCGTAAGTTTCAGATAGTTCGTTATTAATTCTTTTAATTTCATTCATTTGCTCAATAGATTTAATTCCTGATTCAATTAAAAGTAACAATTGGTCAAATTTATCACTCTTTTCACAGTATCCTTGAATATCTAATTTACGGATAGTTTCAAGTGGTGGAGCTAAATCTTTATGTCCTGTTAATAACAAAATATATAATTCTTTATTAAACTTACGAATCTCCTCAACTACTTTATCACCGTGAATAGGGGTCATAATAAAGTCTAAAACCATCAAATCAAAATGTTCTGTTTTAACACGTTCAATAGCTTCCATGGGGTCTGTAACACCTGTAAAATCATAACCAGAACGTTTTAAGAAGATAGATAAGGAATCTACAATTCCTTCTTCATCATCTACTGCAATAATTTTGTAACCAGTTTTAGCTGTTTCTTGCATATTTTTTCTCATAACATCACCTCTAATTTATGCCCATTATATCATAATTTGTCGGAATGTACATACTTTTTTGTCAAAATACAAAAAAAGAAGAAAGTT
>CAOLUI010000069.1 GCA_948479395.1 uncultured Bacilli bacterium
TCTCTCTTTCATAAAATGTTTTAGCTATTACATCATTATATGTACTACTTCCACCCAAATTCCATACTACTTCACTTATCATTTCTTTGGCCTCTTCTGTTAACCCTGTATTACTAAAATCACATGGAGTTGTGGCTCCATATTGACCATTTGGACAAATACCACTTGTTCGATTATAATATGCTCCTTCATTTAATACTTTCTGTAACGAACTATCACTCCAATCATTACTTCCATAAGAGCTTGTTGATGACCCTACTCCAACCGCTTTATTATCCCAACTAAATTCGCCAATACTTTTATTTCTGATTAATTTAACCTTATCTTCTTTTGTTCCATCAACATTCTCGATATCTTTCATTACTCCTATTATTCGCCATAACTCATTATTGAATAATACATAATTATTTGGGTCTGCTCCTATATATCTTAAGTTGCCATAATCATCTTCTACTATTTCATTAGAAGTTTCGGCTATTTTAGCTATTTGTTTAGTAATGGTTAATAATTCTGTTACAAAATTTATCTTCACTCTATAGGTCTTTCCTTGTTCTTGATCTTGCGGATTATTAGGATCATTTTCATACTCCACGATTAAGTAATATGTCTTATCCATCTCTCTTGTTACTTCTATCTCTTTACTTACCATCTTTCTTCCATTAAATGTCCCACTTAATATTGGTTCTCCTAGATTACTTGTATCACATTCCATTTCATCATAATATTGGTTATTATCACTTTTCTTTCTACTCTCTTCACATATCTTACTTGCATCTATTCCACTTGGATTATCTTTCTCATATAAATAGTATTTTATATGACTTCCAAAATCTGTTACTTCCGGGGTTAATGTAATATAA
>CAOLUI010000070.1 GCA_948479395.1 uncultured Bacilli bacterium
AGGCACTTGGCACCAGAAGTAGAAGAAAAAAGACTTTTGGAGATTGACGAACATTATGAAAGAATGAAAACAGATACTGATTTAAGAAACATGTTCAATTATATTCAATATAACAACTATGACAAAGAATCAGAAGATAGAATAATTGATTTTATTGAAAAGATAATGTTAGAAGAAAATAAAACAAAGTAAAAAGAGAAGCAAAACTCTAAAATAAAGTTTTGCTTCTTTTTTTATTTAAAAAAATAGCTTGTAAGCAATACCAGCAAATTTTTACTATACTGGTAAAGCAATATGGAATATGGTGCCTTTTCCTTTTTCTGTTTCAAAAGTAACATTACCATTAAAGTGTGCACGAATCGTAGAATAAGACATAAACAATCCAAGACCAGTTCCATTTTTTCCTTTTGTAGTAATCATTTCTTTGAACAATTTTGATTTAACACTATCAGGAAGACCATTTGCGAAATCCTGTACAGAAATAATAATATTTTTTCCAGATGGCTCTAAGATAAGATTAATTTCATTTCCAGGTTTTCCATTATATGCTTGAATCGCATTTGAAATCATATTATTAATT